>CBFIHY010000059.1:0-9177 GCA_965662315.1 Alphaproteobacteria bacterium | reverse complement strand
CATTGTCACTGAGGGCAGTGAATTTCCCGATAATTCCATTATTGCCGGCAGTCCGGCCAAGCTGGTGAAAACCCGCGATAGCGGTGCCGCCAATGCAATGAACGCCGCGTTTTATGTGCAGAACGCGAAGAACTACGCCAAAGGCATACACCGCTTCAGCGAAGATGATCTACGCGCAGCGGGTTTTTTACCACCGCAATAAACAATAATGAAAAATGGCTGGGGTGGTAGGATTCGAACCTACGCATGCCGATACCAAAAACCGGTGCCTTACCACTTGGCCACACCCCAACTGAGCGCGAAAATATATAAAACCGACCGCTCGGTCTAGCCCCTATTTTTCTTTATGGTGCGTCAATTACGCCAATCTTGTCATTTATCAGACTGCCGAGATACAGCGCGCCATCATGTTCAATGACGCTGGTCATCATATAAATATGCCCGCTATCATCTTCCAATGAGGCCTGCACATCGCCACCATTCGACAGTTTAATTGCATAGCTATGCATCGCCGCCGGATTGGCGCCGGTCAGCTGCATTAACCGCCATATGACTTTGCGCATAAATGGCTGCGATACCAGCGCATCCAAATCATCAGTGCGCGCCGCCACACCGGCCAGCCAAAACCCGCCATCCGCCGCATTGGTAATATTATCCAAATAGGCCGGCATGTTATCGACAAACACATCGGCCGTGCCTTGCTTTGGACCGCGCAACCAATAGCGCATCACCCGATGCTCATAGGTTTCATTGACCAGCACAAAATCCTCGGCCGCGCTGAGCGCCACGCCATTGGCAAAATAAAGATTATCCAGCAATAGCGACAAGCGTCCGTTCTGAGGGTCATATACAAACAAACGACCGGATGGACGCCGCTCAAACACTTCCATTAAATCATGGCCATATCCATAGCGCGCCGAGGCATCTGAGAAATAAATTTTGCCGTCTGAGGCGATGGCCAAATCATCGACAAATTTCATCCGCACGCCCTGATAATCCGTCACCAGCGTTTTGATATCGCCATTTGGGTTCATCGCCAGCAAGCCCTTGGCCGCATCGGCAATGATTAAATCACCCTTGCCATCAAATTTCAGACCAAGCGGACGCCCCCCGGTATTGGTCAGCTTTTGTTTATTTCCCGCCGCATCGAAGCGGATAATATCGCCGCCTGAAAGGCCGGTATAAAGCCGCCCCTGTCGGTCGAAAGCGACCGCTTCCGGCCCGATACCGGCCAGCAGCATTTCCGCCTTCGCCAATTCATTGTTTTTGGCAAATACGCCACTGCCTGCCGGATTGGCGGCGCGTTCAGGTCCGGCAACCGGATCAAACGGCACCGGCCAGAGCAATAAATAGCCGAAAACCAGTGCCAGCAACCCGCTAAGGGCCGCTGCCACCGGTCGTTTCTTAATCGCGCGACCTGCTGTTTCAGACATCTTCAAATGCTCCCATTTGCTCTTGTTTTTCTCATTGCCAGCCCGAAAACGCTTGGCTATATAAGCACCTCAGTCGGAGTGTGGCGCAGCCTGGTAGCGCACCTCGTTCGGGACGAGGGGGTCGCAGGTTCAAATCCTGCCACTCCGACCACTTAACACCACCGCCAACACAATGCGTGCGATAAAAAGCCAATCAGCCTTTCATATTGCGCGCATGGGCCAGCCAAATAGCGGTGGTCACCACTTCAACGCCAACAAACAGCCAAATCGTCGGTGCGTCATGCACAAGCCCCGCTAAAATGCGCGCCACGGCGACAATTGCCAGCATAAAGGCTGCCGCATATAAAAAATCACGCTTGTCTTTCCAAATGCCGTAAAGCGATAAAAAGCCCATGCCGAAAAACAAAGCGGTGATATCGCCGATTTGTGTATTGCGTGCCGCGCCTTCCAGCAAAGTCATTTGCAGACCTTCAGCCGCGCCTGACGGGTCAAACACCCAACGCAGCGCGATAAAAGCCAGCGGCAATGCGCCCAAAATAGCCAAAATACGTAATGCTTTATCCATCATTCCCTCCCTGATGAGAGGTAAAGCTTGGCCCGTGCCGTGGCCTCAAGCAAGCAATTTTTGCGCCAGACGGGCCAGCGCATAGCCGATAAGACAGCCGGCCGCATTGGCGGCAAAGTCGAGCCATTCGCCATAGCGATTGACAAAAGGCTGTATCACTTCAATCAGCCCGCCATAGAAAATACCCAGCGGCAACACATAGCGGGCCAGCTTGGCGTCTTTAAACAGCAACGGAAAACACAAAGCCGCATAAGCGATAAAATGATGCAGCTTATCGCCCCCCGGCGCGGGCGGCAGGGTTTCCAGCGGCGATAAAGACAAATAGCCAATGGCCAATGCCAAGCCGGCGGTTATGCCAAGCGCGTGTCGCTTAAAATAATTACTGCTTGCCGTGAGCATGACCGCGGCGCGATTTCATTTCGTCTTTTGACAAAACGCCATCGCCGTTCTTATCCATTTTGGCGAAACGCTTTTCGGCCAATGCGATAAATTCAGCTTTGCTGATTTGATTGTCGCCATTTGTATCAGTGGCTGCAAAACGGTCTTTCTTGCCTTCGCGTTCGCTGGCCAAATGCCCCCCGGCCAGAACCGGCGATACGAAAAATGAAACGGCGACGGTAAAAATAACAAAACGCATAAGAGGCTCCTTCAAGACACTGCTATCTTCTTATGCTACAGATTGGCAAGATTTGGAAGTTTGGAGCGCGATATGGCGATACCTTTTGTCACTGAATTTGAGTTTGAATATGGCCGTTGCGACAGGCTCAGCCCGCTTATCCGCCGCGTCATATGCAATAATCCCGGCCCGTTCACCTTTACCGGCACCGGCACTTATATTATCGGCAATGGCAATGTCGCCATCATTGACCCGGGGCCGCTTGATGATGCGCATCTGGATGCCATTTTGGCTGCCCTCGAACCGGATGAAAAAGTCAGCCATATCGTTATCACCCATACACATCTCGACCATTCGCCTTTGGCCATGCCGTTAAAGGCCCGCACCGGCGCAAAGATTTATTCCCACGCGCCGGGCGAGGCAGAGACTTTTGACGGGCCAAAGCTTGAAGAAGGCACGGATGAGGATTTCGCGCCCGACCATATTGTGGCGCATGGCGAGCTGATTAAGGGCGATGATTGGACGCTGGAATGCGTGTTCACGCCCGGCCATATGTCGGGCCATATGTGCTATGCACTTTGCGAAGAAAAAGCCTTATTCTCAGGCGATCATGTGATGGGCTGGTCGACCACCGTCATTGCGCCGCCCGATGGCGATATGACCGATTATATGGCTTCTCTGGATGTGTTACTGACGCGTGACGATGAAGTTTACTGGCCGACGCATGGCACATCCATTGAAGACCCGCAAAATTTCGTCCGCGCTTATATTGACCACCGCCGCGCTCGTGAAGCGCAAGTGGTTGAGCGCCTGAAAGCCGGCGATAGCGATATCCGCAAAATGGTTGAAGTCATGTATGCCGATGTCGACAAACGCCTGCATCCGGCCGCCGCGCTGTCCGTTTTGGCGCATATGCAAGACCTAACCAATCGCGGGCTGGTCGCCTGCGAAGGTAATTCCACAGGCAACCGGCCCGGTCTCGATAGTTCCTATCGACTTGTCGATTGATTTAATCGGCTATTTCAGTGCCGCAAAATAAGCCTCAATGCGCGCGGCATTGGCACCCAAATCGCTGATGCCGACACGCGAGGCTGAGCGCATATCCACCTTCGTGCCACCATTGGCAGCACTGAGGCGGATAACAACATCATCCTTAAAGCCAAACATGACCGTGGTTGCCGTAGCTTCTATGCGACCGTCGGCCTTTTCAGCAGCGACAATTTCCCAGCCCATATTTTCCGCAGCCGCAACAGCAGCTGCAAAATTATCAGCCGGTGCACCATCCAGCATAAGCGGTGCCAGCGATGTGTAATGCGCTTTTTGCGCCGCTTGCACTTTGGCATCAATATCGAGGCTATTATCAGAAGCCGCGCGCAATGACGGCACGGTTTCAAATAGCGGCGGATTTTCCAAATCAGTGCTGATGTCATGAATGGGCGGCACACCACCGCCTTTGCGCAGCGTGTTAAGCGGCGCGTATAACACCACCAAAGACAAGACCAGCGCAATGGCGGCTTTTTGCATATGCGCACCATCGCCACCCAAACCACCGATTAATGCGGCGGCAGATAATAGCAGCGCAACAAGTGAAACCAGTGATGCAACCGCCACGCCCAGCAAAGGCAGACGGAAATCCATCACACCCATGCGGAACAAAGCCAGCAGAAAAATAGCTATGGCCGGCGCCGCAATCGCCAAACGCAACCCCCAACTGGTTAAGGTGGCTATTGAAATTCCAAACATTATTCAGCCGCTCCTTGCGCTTCCGGTAATTTGTACTCAGAAAACTGTTCACGCAAAGTAAGCTTTTGAATTTTGCCGGTCGCCGTATGCGGGATCTCATCGACAAAAGTCACATCATCCGGCATCCACCATTTGGCAATCTTGCCTTCCAGATAAGCCAGCACATCTTCTTTACTGACCTCAGCGCCTTCATCTTTCACGATGATGAGCAAAGGACGCTCATCCCATTTAGGATGTGGCAGGCCGATAACGGCGGCTTCCATAACGCCATCACAACCGACGGCAACATTTTCAATTTCAATCGACGAAATCCATTCGCCGCCTGATTTGATAACGTCTTTTGAGCGGTCGGTGATTTGCATAAAGCCCAGCTGGTCAATGGTCGCCACATCACCGGTATCGAAGAAACCGTCCGCGTCAAGAATTTGACCGCCATCGCCTTTAATATATTCGCCGACAATAAACGGCCCTTTAACCATCAAATGGCCAAACGCCTTACCGTCGCGCGGCAATTCCTTGCCCTCATCATCGGTGATTTTCATTTCCACCCCAAATGGTGCCCGGCCCTGCTTGACCTTAATATCCATTTGCTGGTCGAAGCTCATATTTTCCATGCCCGATTTGAAGCTGGCAATCGTGCCAAGCGGAGACAATTCAGTCATGCCCCAAGCATGTTTCACCGAGACTTCATAATCGCGCTCAAACTTCTCAAGCATGACGCGCGGCACGGCAGAACCGCCAATGGTGACATCTTTCAAAATCGGCAATTTCAAATCATTGGCTTCCAAATGCTGCAACAGCATCAGCCAAACCGTCGGCACAGCGGCGGTGAAGGTTACTTCTTCATCAGTCAGAAGTTGATAAATGCTCTCGCCATCCATATTCGGGCCCGGATTGACGATTTTTGAACCGGCCGCCGGTGCGCTCAAAGCCAGACCCCAAGCATTGGCGTGGAACATCGGCACAACCGGCATAATGCTGTCCGTGCTTTTCAAGCCCATCACATCGGCGCTATTGCCGACCAGCGTATGCAGCACGTTAGAGCGGTGCGTATAGCAAACGCCCTTCGGATTGCCTGTCGTGCCGGATGTATAGCAAATGCCGCAAGGCGCACGCTCATCGACTTCAACCCAATTATAATCGCCGTTTTGGCCATCAATAAGGTCCTCATAGCAATGCACGTTTTGCAGACTTGTATCCGGCATATGCGCCGCATCGGTCATAATGATGATGCCTTTGACATTCGGAATTTGGTCAGCAATTGCTTCCAATACCGGCACAAAGGTCAAATCGGTGAAGATCATCTTATCTTCAGCATGATTGATAATGTAAACCAATTGCTCGGCAAACAGGCGCGGATTGAGCGTATGATAAACACCGCCAATGCCGGTAATACCGTACCAAGCTTCAATATGCCGGTGCGTGTTCCAAGCCAAAGTGGCAATCACATCTTGCTCGCCCATGCCGAGGCTTTGCAGCGCTTGGCTCAGCTTGCGCGCGCGCAAATGCAATTCAGCATAAGTTTCGCGGTGAATATTGCCCTCAACCAAGCGTGAAACAATTTCCCGCTCGCTATGATTGACCATTGCATGATCCAAAATGCGGTTCATGAGTAATGGCACATCTTGCATTTGACCGAACATATTTTCCTCCCTATCGTCACTTCCCTGACGGTTTTTAAAAACTGCCGCTAACTTGCCCAAAGCGGCGAGGCTTGTCTATAGGGGGAAACGAAATGGCACTGCATAAATTATCGGCCCGCACCTTGGTTGAGAAAATCAGCACAGGCGAACTGTCGTCAGAAGAAACCCTCAGCTATTTCATCGACCGGATAGAAAAACATAATCCGGCGATTAATGCGGTTATCGACACACGCTTTGAAGCGGCGCTTGAAGAAGCCCGCGCTGCCGATGCGGCCCGTGCCAAGGGCGACATTAAAGGCCCGCTACACGGCCTGCCGATGACCATTAAGGATTTATTCGAAGTCGAAGGGCTGACCTGCGACGCCGGATTTCCCGACTTTAAAGACCATGTTTCAAAATCCGATTCCGCCGTTGCCGAGCGACTGAAAGCAGCCGGAGCAATTATTATCGGCAAGACCAATGCGCCGATGGCCGGTGGTGACATTCAAACCTATAATGCGGTGCATGGCACGACCAATAATCCGCATAATCTCGAGCATACGCCGGGCGGCTCGTCGGGTGGTTCGGCGGCGGCCCTATCAGCCGGTATGACACCGCTGGAATATGGCAGTGATATTGGCGGTTCCATTCGCGCGCCCTCTCATTTCAGCGGCTTGTTCGGGCATAAACCGACCTTCAATATTGTGCCAATGCGCGGCCATGTGCCGCCGCCGCATGGCATGCCGTTTGAGCCCAGTGAACTGACCGTTGCCGGTCCATTGGCGCATACGCCGGATGACCTTGAACTGGCTTTGGATGTGACGGTCGGCCTGGATAACGGGCCAATGCGCCAAGCGATGCAAATTAACCTACAAGGCCCACGCCACAGCAATGCACAAGGCTTGCGGGTTGGCCTTTGGCCCGGTGACCCCGCATGCGAGGTTGAAAACGCTTTCTCAACAGCAATTGAACAAGCCGGTAAAGCTCTAGAAAAAGACGGCGCCAGCCTGACCACCCTTAATCCGGATTTTGATAAGCAGCAGCATTTCCATACTTATATCATGCGCCTCAGTTCCATTATCGGCTCGGATATGCCGCCTGCGGTTATTCATGCCATGCAGCAAATCGTTGATGCGGCAGAAGATGATGACAGCTCGTTGAAACTGGTGCAGGCGCGCGGCTTTACGCTGAGCCATGCCGAATGGTTGCGGCTCAATATGCGCGTCGCCAATTATGCGCAAGCATGGCGCGCTGTGTTTGAAAAAGTTGATGTGGTGCTGTGTCCGGTCACGCCAAGCACCGCCATGAAGCACGACCATAATCCTGATTTTCATGCGCGGCGTATTCAGGTGAACGGACAAGAACAAGCATATTTCGATAATTTCTTTTGGGCCGGTGTCGCTACGCTTTGCGGCTTGCCTTCAACAGTTGTGCCGCTTGGCATGCATGACGGCCTGCCTTTTGGGATGCAAATTATCGGCCCGGCCTATGAAGACAAAACCCCTTTGGCGGTAGCCAAAATGCTGGAAAATATCGGCTATAAATGGATTGAGCCGGCAGGCTATTAGAGGCGTCGATTAGGATTTTTCCAAATCGGTCAATTCTTCGTGCCCCATCGGATCTTGGTGAATAAGCACTTCCATATCAGGAAATTTCGCCATCACGCTTTCCTCAACCGCATCGGAAACCTGATGCGCCACATCCAGTGTCATCTTGCCATCCAATTCGATATGGCATTGCACGAAGCGCGATAATCCGGCTTGGCGGGTGCGCAAATCATGCAAGCCTCTAACTTGCGGATGCGCCAAAATAAGGCGTTTAATTTCTTCGCGTGTCGCATCATCCAATTCGCGGTCCATTAATTGATTACCGGCGGAGGTAAAAATCTGCCGCGCGCTATTGGCCAAAACCAATGCCACCAAAACGGCAATCGCCGGATCGGCATAGGGCATATCCATCAGACCCGATAAAACCAGCGCCGCCAATACGCCGATATTGATATAAATATCGCCTTCATAATGGGCGCTGTCAGCCTCAATGGCGACAGAATTTGTCGCCTTGGCCGTGCGCTTTTGCACCTGCACCAGCCCGACGGTCAGCACAATGGAAATCAGAATAACGCCAATGCCGATATCGGTTTCGGTCAAAATGCGCGGGTTCAAAAACGCTTCGCCCGCCTCATACAGCAAAAACAAAGCCGCCAGAGAGAGCATCGCCCCTTGCACCAGAGCGGCCAGCGCTTCCGCCTTGCCATGCCCGAAACGGTGCTCGGCATCGGCCGGCGTTTGCGCATGGCGAATGGCAAAGAAATTCATTACCGACAGCGACATATCCATCAATGAGTCGAGAAACGCGCCAAGCATGGAAGCCGAACCGGTGGCCATCCAGGCAAAGCCTTTCATCACAATCATCACCGCAGCAACGCCAATAGCCAGCAATGCCGTGCCGCGCACGCGCTGGCCGGGCTCCAAACCTAAATGGTCATGATGATGGTCGTGGCTCATAATACTAACTTACCGTATTTCGGCGCTTACGGATATAAGCGCTCAATTTCCCAAGCGGCATCGGCAGATGCGCGTTTAAATATCAACCGGTCATGCAAGCGGTGGTCGCCATCTTGCCAAAATTCAATCCGCAAAGGCGTGATGCGGCGGCCCGACCAATGCGGCGGGCGTGGAATATCATCGCCCGGATATTTTGCGTCCATTTCGGCATAGGCCGCTTCCAACTCGGCGCGGTCTGCCAATGGGCGCGATTGTTGCGAAGCCCATGCGCCAATGCGGCTCTCGCGGCCGCGCGATTGATAATAAGCATCCGCTTCATCATCAGCGACGGCAGAAACCGGCCCTTGCACGCGCACTTGCCGGTGCAGGCTTTTCCAATGGAAGCATAAAGCGGCTTTCGCCGTATCAGCCAGCTCGCCGCCCTTTTGGCTTTCCAAATTGGTATAAAAAACAAAGCCGCGCGCATCATGGCCCTTCAGCAGCACCATGCGCACATTCGGCATGCCGTCGGCACTGACAGTCGATAGCGCCATCGCATTCGGGTCATTCGGCTCATGCGCGCCGGCCTCTGTCAACCAAGCGTCAAATGCCGCGATTGGGTCTGCCGGAATGTTCGTGAACAAGCTCATTTGATTTCCTTAAAGTTCCTTTTACGGCTGTTTCGGCTATATATAAGTTTATGAGCCAATCATGC
>CBFIHY010000058.1:0-9322 GCA_965662315.1 Alphaproteobacteria bacterium | reverse complement strand
GCATATTGCGAGATGATAACTTTTTGCGGGACTTCCTGCGCGTTCAATAATTCCTGAACCCCACAGCGCAAGATTGCGCGCAGTGTGCTGTCGAGACGCGGCAGGCTCCAATTTTTTTGCAACCGTGCATCCAGCGCGCGGTCAATCAAGGTTTGATGGTCCATGACACCGCGCAACAGAAATTCAAAATGCGCGCCATCGGCAGCCGGCAATTCAATATCATCCAGCTTGGCTTCCAATCGATGTTCGCCAAATTCACGGATAATCGATTCCAATGGCGTGCGCGCAATATCCATTTGATATAGCGCCTGCACGGCAAGCAGTCGGGCGGAAGATCTGGCGTCGTAAGTATCAGCACTCATATAAAGTGGTGTAGCCTCAAGACCATTGGTCGCGCAAGTCCATCAATGCAATCGCCGCTTTTGCCGCGCCACCGCCTTTGTCTTTCTCAGACATTTTGCAACGCGCCCATGCCTGCTCGCTATTCTCAACCGTCTGCACACCATTACCGATAGACAATCGGTCTTTAATGCCAAGCTCCATCAAAGCGCGAGCGCTTTCGTTGCAGACAATATCATAATGCGTCGTCTCACCGCGAATGACGACACCCAGCGCGACGTAGCCGTCATAGCTGCCGGTCTCGGCGGCATATTTAATCGCCACCGGCACTTCCAGCACGCCGGGCACGGCCACGCGCTCATAAGCGATGCCCGCCGCGTCCAATACCGCCGCTGCACCTTCGGCCAGCGCATCGGCCATATCGTCATAAAAACGCGCCTCAACAATCAGAACTTTTTTTGACATATCCGGCTCCTCTTTTGCGCCTACTCGTCCATAATCGGGCGTTGACCGGTAATTTGCAGGTCATACCCTTCCAAAGCGACAACCGTGCGCGGCGTATCAGACAGCAATTCAATTTCATGCAGGCCGAGATCGGCAACAATTTGCGCCCCCAAACCATAATCCAGCAAGCGGGTCGGCATCGGGTCGCCGCTGCTTTGCGGGTTCATGCTATCGCTAAACGGGGTTGGCGAAGTATTGCGGATAATCACCACAACACCGCGCCCTTCGGCGTCGATTTTTTCAAGCGCTTGTTGAAACACACCGGCGCGCGGCATGCCGCTACCGGCAATATCGGACACCAAATTCTCGGCATGGAAACGGGTCAGCACCGGTTCCGGCCCTGAGATATCGCCTTTCACCAAAGCGATATGCTCTTCATTGGTCACCGTGTTCATATAAATATGCGCTTTCATTTCGCTGCCATTGGCCAGCTTGAAACTGTCTTCATGAATACGCTGAATAAGCGTGTCATTGCGGCGGCGATAGGCAATCAAATCAGCAATCGTGCCAAGCTTCAGCCCATGAATTTGCGCGAACTGCACAAGGTCAGGCAAGCGCGCCATTGTGCCGTCATCATTCATA
Source organism: Alphaproteobacteria bacterium (assembly GCA_965662315.1). Lineage (GTDB taxonomy): Bacteria > Pseudomonadota > Alphaproteobacteria > RS24 > RS24 > UBA8337. Next base: position 7,897 of record CBFIHY010000058.1, on the reverse strand, counting down.
ATCTCGCAAATCACACCGGCCGGATAAAGGCCTGCCAAGCGGGCAATATCAACCGAAGCCTCCGTATGTCCGGCGCGCATCAACACACCGCCATCGCGCGCGACAAGCGGGAAAATATGCCCGGGCGAAACAATGTCTTGCATGCCCTTGGTCGGGTCAATGGCAACCGATACGGTTTTGGAACGGTCATGCGCCGAAATACCGGTCGAGATACCTTCACGCGCTTCAATGGAAACAGTGAAAGCGGTTTGATGACGCGAGCGATTATTTTGCGACATCAGTTCAAGGCCAAGCTGGTCGGCACGCTCTTGCATCAGCGTCAGGCATATTAAGCCGCGGCCAAACTTGGCCATAAAATTAATCGCATCCGGCGTCGCCATTTGCGCCGGAATAATCAGGTCGCCCTCATTCTCGCGGTCTTCGGCATCAACCAGCACAATCATTTTACCATTGCGCGTGTCTTCGATAATTTCTTCCGGTGTGGAAATATATTGGCTGAATTCGCTCATGCGACGCCTCCCAGTTCTTCTTCTGCTTGTTTCAAGCGCGCGACATAGCGCGCCAGCACATCAATCTCCAAATTGATGATATCGCCCACTTTCGACAGTCCCCATGTGGTGACGTCCTGCGTGTGCGGAATAAGATTGACGCCAAAGGTAAAACCTTCAACTTCATTGACCGTCAGTGACGTGCCATCCAAAGTCACCGAACCTTTCGGTGCGATAAACGGCATAATCTCTTTGCCGGTTTTAAAGGTGTAGCGCTGGCTATCACCTTCCGGCGTGATGGCGGTAATTTCGGCCAGACCGTCAACATGGCCCGACACGATATGACCGCCCAATTCGTCGCCCATTTTCAGCGCCCGCTCCAAATTCAGCTTTGTGCCCTCTTGCCATTGACCGGCTGAGGTGACATCCAGCGTTTCCTTTGACGCTTCAACCGCAAACCAATCGCCGTCTGCGGCTTTGCCTTTTTCGATAACTGTCAGGCACACGCCGGAATGAGAAATCGACGCGCCCAAATCAATCGTGTCTGTGTCATAGGCGGTAAGCACATCGAAGCGTGTATCACCGCTTTGCGTGACTTTGGCGATGGTGCCGATATCAGTGATAATTCCGGTAAACATCAGATTTTCCTTTCGCGGCAATAATGCTCATAATTATCGGGGCCCAATATCGCTGTGCTGCGCTTTTGAAAGCGCGACAGGTCGAGCTGCATTTGGGATATATCATTTTCGCCGCTCATGGCCACTTCATGCGGTGCGGTAAACAGCGCAATCTCATCAACCAAATCATCGGCCAGAAACGCCGCCGCCAATCGCGGACCGCATTCCAATAAAGCGCGAGTGATGCCGCGCTTGGCCAAGTCAGCCAGCAAATCTTGCGGGGCCGCGTCTGAAACAATCAGATTATCGCGCTGCGCCAATTTGCGGTCAGCCGCAATGGCCTGCCCGCTCATCAGCACAGGCACGGGCGAGGCATCGGCCAGCCCGGGCAACCGACAATCCAAAGACGGGTCGTCTTCCGCCACTGTGCCGCTGCCGGTGATAATCGCATCGTGCGTTGCGCGTAATTTATGCCCCATTTGGCGGGCCAGCGGACCGGTAATCCATGGGCTTTCCCCGGCCGGTGTGCGCATAAAGCCATTGCGGCTTACTGCCAATTTCAATGTCACCATGGGCCGTGCCTGGGTGGTGCTCAGCAAGAAACCAAGTTGGTCGCGCTGCGCTTGTTCGGCCAGCACCCCACCCTCAACATCAATACCGGCATCGCGCAACATTTGCGCCCCGCCGCCATTCACCCGCGGGTCCGGGTCATCAATCGCATAAACCACACGCGCCACCGCCGCCTCAATCAATGAAGCGGCACAAGGCGGGGTTTTTCCGGTATGCGCGCAAGGCTCCAATGTCACATAAGCGGTCGCGCCTTTGGCCGCCTCTCCGGCTTCAGCCAAAGCCATGGCTTCGGCATGCGGACGACCGCCAACTTGCGTAAAGCCACCGGCAATCATCATGCCGTTTTTGGCCAGCACACAGCCGACCGCCGGATTCGGCGCCGTGCGCCCCAAGCCGAAACGCCCCAGCGCCAATGCTTGCCGCATGAAACCTTCATCTGATATTTGTGCCTGATTGGCCACCATATCTCCCTGTTTGGCCCTAAGGCCTGTCGGGATGGCGGCTATGGGTCGGGTTGGCCGCTCATTTCCCCGAGAAATTCTTCAAAATCCTTGGCTTCGCGGAAGTTTCGGTAAACCGAAGCAAATCGCACATAAGCCACTTGATCGAGCGCATAAAGCCCTTCCATAACCAACTCACCGACCATTTTGGCCTGAATTTCGGACTCGCCCAAATTTTCAAGGCGACGCACAATCCCAGACACCATACGTTCAATTCGCTCCGGCTCAACGGGGCGTTTTCGCAGAGCGACTTGCACGGAACGCATGAGCTTGTCGCGCTCAAACGGCACTTTGCGACCGGTGTTTTTGACGATGGTCAATTCGCGCAGTTGAATGCGCTCAAATGTGGTGAAGCGGCCACCGCAATCGGCGCATACACGGCGACGGCGGATAACCGTATTCTCTTCGGTCGGACGACTGTCCTTAACCTGCGTATCGGCATTCATGCAGTAGGGACAGCGCATGGATAAGCTCTAGTAAATCGGGAAACGGGCGCACAAGGCTTCAACCTCGGCGCGCACGGCGGCTTCTTCATCCGGTGCCGCTTCGCCGTCATTTTTAGCCACTGCATCCAGCACGCGGGCAATCAAATCACCGACTTTTTGAAACTCGGCAAAGCCAAAGCCGCGCGTTGTGCCGGCCGGTGTGCCAAGCCGCACGCCTGAGGTGACCATTGGCGGGGCCGGGTCAAACGGCACGCCATTTTTATTGCAAGTAATGAAAGCCCGTTCCATTGCCGCTTCAGCGACATCGCCCGTCAAACCTTTCGGGCGCAAATCAACCAATACGAGGTGATTATCCGTGCCGCCCGAAACAATATCGAGGCCATGCCCGACCAGCGTATCAGCCAAGGCTTTGGCGTTTTGCACGACCTGTTGAATGTAAAGCTTATAATCCGGCTGTAACGCTTCGCCGAAAGCCACGGCTTTGGCAGCAATCACATGCATAAGCGGGCCGCCTTGAATGCCCGGGAAAATTGCCGAGTTAAACTTTTTGCCCAAATCCTCATTATTGGTAAGGATGAGACCGCCGCGCGGACCGCGCAGGGTTTTGTGGGTTGTCGTTGTTACCGCATCGGCATAAGGCAGCGGGCTAGGATGCGCGCCACCGGCCACAAGACCGGAAATATGCGCCATATCGACCAGCAAATAGGCGCCGACCGCATCGGCAATTTCACGGAAACGCTTAAAGTCGATAATTCGCGGATAGGCGGAACCACCGGCAATAATCAATTGCGGCTTATGCTGTTTGGCGAGGCTTTCGACTTCATCATAATCAATCAGATGGTCGTCTTCGCGCACGCCATATTGCACCGCGTTAAACCATTTGCCTGATTGGTTTGGCTTGGCGCCGTGCGTCAAGTGACCACCGGCAGCAAGGCTCATGCCCAAAATCGTATCACCCGGCTTAATCAAGGCGGTCATCACCGCTTGGTTAGCTTGCGAACCTGAGTTCGGCTGCACATTGGCATAGGCGCAATCATACAGCTTCTTGACCCGCTCAATGGCCAAATTCTCGGCAATATCAACATGCTCGCAGCCGCCATAATAGCGCCGCCCCGGATAGCCCTCAGCATATTTATTGGTCAGCACGGAACCCTGCACTTCAAGCACCGCACGCGATGCGATATTTTCTGAGGCAATCAGCTCAATCTGATTTCTCTGCCGCCCCATTTCAAGGCCGAGAACATCGGCGATTTCAGGGTCGCGCGTCGCAACGTCTTGCGTGAAAAACTCATTTTCCAAAGCGTCAATTTTGCTGGATTCCGACATGGATTTCCCTTTCCAAGTGACTCAATCTGTAACAAGCATTTAGCACAATCGCGGGGCAGTCCCAAGCGGGGCGTAACAGCCATAGCGACGCAGGCGCAACTCATACACAGAAAACGTTTTATTATGAGGGCGTTACCAGAGATTGCGCGATTGCAGCACGCGCTTCAAAAGCGCGCAATCATCTGTCATCAGCCCATCAACGCCCAAATCGAGCAGCATATGCATGGTCGATTCGTCGTTTATCGTCCAAACATGCACATGCAAGCCGCGCTGATGCGCATAGGCAATTGACGCTTCAGTGACCATGGGAATACCATATTCGCTGACCGGAAACTGCACCGCACCGGCGCTATAAGACAGCGGCAAGCGGCCCCAAGCGGCAAAGCGAAACCGCGCTGCCCCCAATGGCCCGACACTGTGGCAGACATCGCCAACGCCGCGCCGCACGGCCTTAATCCGCGCATCAGAAAACGACCCGATGCAAATCCGCTCTTGCGCTTCGGTTTTATTAATCAGCCCGATAAGCGGCTCAACCACCGGCCACGCCTTGGCATCAATATTGAAGCGCGCCTCAGGAAACGTCTCAAACAATTCCGCCATGGTCGGGATATGATGCGCGCCATGCACCCGCAAGCCATCAATCTCGGCGGCGGTAAGGGTTGAAATGGCGACATCCTCGCCCACCATGCGCGCCAGATTATCGTCATGAAACGCATAAACCACCCCGTCTTTGGAGGCATGCACATCGGTTTCCAAATAGCGATAGCCCTGCCCGACCGCATCGTGAAAGGCGGCCATGGTGTTTTCCGGCGGCGCTTCATCACCCTTATTATTCCCGCTCTTATTATTGCCTCTATGTGCAAAGGCCAGCACGCCATCATGCTCCAGATAAGAAAATTTTGCCTTTGGCCGCATAAGAAACTCCAACAAACTTGCTGACAGAAGAAACAATCCTAGATAGCCTCCTACCATGATTATTGAAACAATTACTGCAAGCCCTTATCTGACCGGCGCCGTAACTGCCGCCGTTTTGCTGACGGGCATTTGGATCACCAGCCTGATTATCACCGATGCCAGCATTATCGATATGTTCTGGGGCGGCGGCTTTGCGCTGATTGCGCTGACCACATTAACCACCACGCTGATGGGGCCGACGTTTCTCAGCCCGATAGCCATTGCCACCGGCTTGGCGGTAATGGCTTGGGGCGTGCGGCTGTGGCTGCATTTGTTTATTCGCTGGCGCAAAGAAGGCGAAGAAGATTATCGCTATCAAAAAATGCGCGCCTATCATGGCGATAAGTTTTGGTGGCGCAGCATCTTTACCGTCTTCATGCTGCAAGGGGTGCTGATGTGGCTGGTTTCCGTGCCGTTTATGAGCGCGTTTTATTATGGCGGAGCCACCGCGCTGCCCGGCCTCAGCATTGTGTTTTTGCTGGTCGCCATGGGCGGGCTTTATATGGAGGCCAGCGCCGATATTCAGCTGACCAAATTTCGGGCGCTGAAAGACAAGCCGCCGCTTTTGGATAGCGGCTGGTGGAAATATACCCGGCATCCGAATTATTTCGGCGATGCGGTGTTTTGGTGGGGCATTTACGGCGCGGTGGTGGCCGCCACGCCGGAAGCGCTATGGACGATTTTCGGCCCGATTATTATGAACTATTTGCTGGTCAATGTGTCGGGCGCAGAAATGCTGGAACGCAGCCTGAAGAAAAAACCGGGCTATGCGGAATATATGAAACGGACGAACCGATTCATTCCTAAGGTTTGGTAAGCGCGCCTTGCGGTAAAAGGCGTTAGCGGCTTCGGCGACACTCTTTTATCGTCACCGCTTTCTCCGAAACGCTTTGCCGAGGCTTTTTTCTAGGGATTTTGTAAGTTCTTCTTGAACCATCTTGAAAACCTCCTCTCCAAATACTTCTGTAATCTTTTCAACAATCTCCTGTGGAACATCCCCACAAACTCCCACCTTTGCGTCACCCGCAGAATGGGAGACTTCGATTTCAATTTTCTGACCCGTTTGGGGGTGTTTCAAGTCTCCCAACCTCCTGAGAGCGCTTCTTTTAGCTTTTTCAAATGCTGATATGCTTATAGACATAGCGAACTCCTTTTCTTTTTTTTGTCGCTAAAAAATACAGTCCCACGCTTCGTGTAAATTGACAACCGAATGTGCGCTGATTTTATCCGTGTTGTTCAACCAGTGCTGTTAATGTGCTGGACTCTTTAATGTCCGAGTGCGGTATCAAGACGTAACGCCACTGCCTCTTATCGTCGCTTTCAATGGCATTGGCGGCTTCACACCAATCTTTGGCTTTTGCAGCTTTTGCCAAAACTTGCGGGTCAGTCATTTGCGTATCCATTTTTATTTCAACGACAAGCTTTTCGTCTGCTGTCTGAATGAAAAAGTCCGGCTCGTAGTGGCTACCGTCATCCATTTGAAAAGTAACAACACGGGCATGTGGCTTAAACCAAAGCTCAACAGTTTCAGTTTTCCTATCGATGATTTCAGCGAACAATCGCTCAGGTTCACTTTGAAAGAAAGCATGGCTCATACAAGCCTTGTTCGAAAAACCGGTAAAAGCACAACTCCCCGTTTTGGAAATTGGGTCAGATTTTTGGTCTATCTGCAACTCCATGTCTTTGCTGGTAAGAACTCTTTGAATGTCGCGTAGCACATAATCAGACACCGCTTTCTTAGGCTCTAATGTCACGCCGTCTTCCCATTTGTTGTTCTGCAATTGGTCGTAAATAAACGCCGCCAATTCTTGGCCGCGATATGTACAAACATTTTTTATCTGGTCATCATCCAAATACTCTTGCAGCCGAACAATTAATTGCCCTGCAAGTTTATGAAGTAAATCGCTGTTTTCTTCATAATCAATGTCGTGTTTTCGGGCCAAAAGCCGAACAATGTGGTTTTTTGGTTCAACGTTAATTACCGCTTGCTCCCCATCTTCTAAGCGGTCGCCGGTTCGCATATTCTGTCGTATCTCACTAACGTCAAGAGGCTTCCAATTCTCAGCATCAAGGCCGACCAAATCAAAATCGTTAAACCCGAAGTTAGCTTCTTCATCGCTTACCCACATAAATCGGGGAATCTCGATGCGGTTTAGCAACTTCGCCGTAACAATATGCGGCTGGCCGATATCGCCCTCTTCGTGCTCCCATGTCTTAAACTGGAAAACCGATCTTTGGTCTTGTGCCGCCTTGATAAGCGCATCGTATCTGTCATGAGCAACAACGGTTAGCGCGTCTAATTTAGGCTCCCCAATCCGCTTTCCATACGGTAAGCGCAAACCCCGCCCAAGAGTTTGCTCAGTCAAAATATCTGAAACAGAGGCTCGCAAAGGAACGATTGTGTAGAGGCTTTTAACATCCCATCCCTCTTTCAATTTATTCACATGAATAACAATTTCAGTATCGGGATTGTTCTCAACCTCCAAAAGCCTCTTTACCGCCTCGTCTTTTTCCTCACCTCGCTGATTGGTGTGAACCTCAATGACTTTGTCGGCATATTTGCCATCGAAAAACTCATCACTCTCAATAAAAGCTTTTATCTCTGACGCATGGTTAGTGTCTTCAGCCACAACAAGGACAAATGGGTAAACAGCTTCAACACCTTCATTAAAGGCATAAACCTCAAGCTCCGCCTTCGTTTTTTCGTGATAATTCATCCCACTTCTGAGTTTCATTTTTTCTAGCTCATCGGGCGGAATAGTTGAAAAATCTACCTGTGGGACGGCGGCGGCGTATGGGTCTTTAACAAACCCGTCTGCCATGGCTTGCGCCAAAGGATATTCATAAATCACGTTTTTGAAAGGCTTTGGATTTGTACCAACAGTTTTTGGGGTTGCCGTAAGCTCCAAGCCCAAAACCGGCTTGAGTTCTTTAATGGCGTTAAACGCAGCTTTGGCCCGATAACGATGGGCTTCATCCATCAGCAAAACCAAATC
>CBFIHY010000057.1:0-9434 GCA_965662315.1 Alphaproteobacteria bacterium | reverse complement strand
CAACGCTGCTTTATCATCGCCACCGGCCTGCCGCATGCAAGCGATGCAGCGCGGGCCAATGCGGCGCGCCAAGCGATAAGCGAATGGCAGAAAAAACTGACCGGCGTGCCGAGCGGCCGCTTGCCGCCGCCGGCAGCCGCGCCGTCGCTTCAAGCAGCGCCGGAAAGTAATTTCACCGCCGACCAATATCGTGAAGCGGTGGCTGCTTTGGTTGCCGATATTTTAAACGGTGATATTTTCCAAGCAAATTTGGCGCAAAAATTTACCGCGCGGTTAACCGCCGATGACACGCCGCTTGATTATTATCGTCGCTTACGCCGCGCCGGACCGGCGCCGTTTTCAGCCTTTATGAATGACGGCCATCGGGTTCTCGCATCCGCCTCGCCGGAACGGTTTTTACAAATGCACAATGGCCGGGTCGAAACGCGCCCGATTAAAGGCACGGAAGCGCGCCATAGCGACCCGCTCAAAGATGCGGAGATTGCCGCCGCGCTTGCAGCCAGTGAAAAAAATCGCGCCGAAAATGTGATGATTGTCGATTTGCTGCGTAATGATTTGGCCAAAAACTGCCGCTTGAATTCAATTCATGTGCCGCAATTATGCGCCTTGGAAAGCTATGCCAATGTGCATCATCTGGTTTCAACGGTAAAAGGCGAGGCGCGTGAGGGCGTCTCGGCGGCAGCCATTTTGCGCGATTGTTTCCCCGGCGGCTCGATTACCGGCGCACCGAAAATTCGCGCCATGCAATTGATTTGCGACTATGAGAAAAGCGCGCGCGGCGAGAGCTATGGCGCGATTGGCTATATCGGCTTTGACGGAACGATGGACACAAACATCATTATTCGCACGGCGATTATTGAAGGCCCGCATATCAGCTTTCATGTCGGCGGCGGCATTGTCGCCGATAGCGTGCCGCAGGCTGAATATGATGAGACGCTAAACAAGGCGCGTGGGCTTTTTGCCGCTTTGGGTATCAAAAACCGGCAGCAAATGGCTGAAGATGATGAGGCGGTCGCCTGATGATTATCGTCATTGACCATTTTGACAGCTTTGTCGAAACGCTTGCCCGTTATGTGCGCGAAGCCGGTCATCAAGTCTGTGTGATGCGCCAAGATACGGATTTGGCCGATATTTTGGCGTTCCAGCCGCAAGCGGTGATTTTATCACCGGGGCCGGGCGGGCCGGAAACCACCGGCGTCAGCTTGCCTTTGCTCGCTGCTTTGCCCGAACATGTGCCGGTTTTGGGCATTTGCTTGGGGCATCAAATATTGGCGCATTATTTGGGCGGCACTGTCACCCGCGCCAAAGAACCCAGACATGGCAAAGCCTCTGATATTCATCATCATGGTGATGCGCTGTTTGCCGATATGGAAAACCCGTTCAGTGCCGGTCGTTATCACGCGCTGATTGTCGAAAAACTGCCGGCCGATTGCCAAGCTGTTGCGCATAGCGCGCTTGGCGAAAATATGGGCTTTAAGCATCAAAGCCGCCCGCTTTATGGGGTGCAATTTCATCCCGAAAGTATTTTAACCCCGCAAGGGCGACAGATGATCGGTAATTTTTTGGCTCTGTTGAATAAACGAGATGCCGCATGATTTGGCTGAACGGCAAATTATGCGCGCCGGAAAATGCCATTTCGGCGCAAGATCGCGGTCTTCTATTGGGTGAAAGCGTGTTTGAGACCTTGCTGGTCATAAATCAAATTCCGCAATTTTGGCAGTCGCATATGGCGCGCTTGGGCCGTGCCACCAAAACCTTTGATTTGGCCCATGCTTATGACGAAGCAGCTTTAAAACAAGCCACCATTGATTTATTGGCGGCGCATGAGCCGCAAACGAGACAGGTTTTGCGCCTAACCGTTACCGGCGGTAATGGCGGTCGCGGTTTGATTGCCACCCATAATACTGATAAAGCCGCCGCGAGCGTGCTGATACAATTAAGCGACGCGCCGCCGGTGCCGGACGCGTTAAAACTGGCCGATTGTTCCGTCATCCGACTGGCTGCAAATAACGCAAATACCGATGCCGCGCATGCGCATAAAACCACTGCCTATATGGATAATATTATGGCCCGCAAACAAGCGCTTGCCGCCAAGGCCGATGAGGCGGTGATGTGCAATCAATATGGCCGCATTGCCTGTGCGGCGGCGGGTAATGTTTTTGCCGCTTTCGGCAATCACCTCATCACCCCGCCGGTCAGCGAGGGTGCTTTGCCGGGCATTATTCGCGGTGCTTTGCTGGCGACCAAAAACCTGGCCGGATGGCAGGTGACGGAAGGCTTAATCGAGGCTGAAAGGCTGAAACAAGCGGATGCGATTTTCATTACCAATAGCGTCAATCAAATCGTGCCGGCCGGCTATCATCAATTGGCTGAAGGCGAAAAAAAACAGGGCCACGCCTTAAACGAAGCCCTGCCAAATTTTTTGAAATTTTAACCTAGTCGCGCGGCTCTAACACCTGACGACCGCGATACATGCCGCTTTTCAAATCAACATGATGCGGGCGGTGCAGTTCACCGCTATCCGGGTTTTCAATATAAGTCGGCTTTGCCAATGCGTCTGCAGCGCGGCGTTTACCACGGCGTGACGGGCTTACTTTTCGCTTCGGAACTGCCATATCGCGTCTCCTGAAAGTCTATCTTTAACTCGGTCCCTTATCGGGAATGGCGTTTTATAGGCCATTGCTTGGGGCGCGTCCAGCGCTAGTTTCGGCTCACCCGCCATAATTTGCCGTTTTCGCCTTCCGACAAAATATATAATGAACCGTCGGGCGCGGTGCGAATATCACGCAAGCGATCGCCAATTTCTTCAAATAAATCGTTCTGGCCAACCGCTTTGCCGCCTTGCATATCAACCCGAATGATTTTGCTGTAAATCAGCGAGGTAATAAAAATATCCCCCTGCCATTCGGGAAACATGGAACCGCGATAAATGCTCATACCGGCCGGGCCGATAGACGGTGTCCAATGCAAAAGCGGCTGCTCAGTGCCCTCATATTGCGTATAGGGGCTGATGCGCGCGCCCGAATAATCAATCCCATAAGTGGCAATCGGCCAGCCGTAATTTTTACCCGGCATCAGCAAATTCAGCTCATCACCGCCACGCGGCCCGTGCTCGGTCTGATAAATCCGCCCGCTTACCGCATCATAAGCAATCGATTGCGGATTGCGGTGGCCATAAGTGTAAATTTCCGGCTGCGCCGTTTCATCGTTCAAAAACGGATTGTCGTTCGGCACTTGCCCCTTATCAGTGACCCGCACTGTGGTGCCGAAATGATTGCCGAGATTTTGCGATTCTTCGCGCAAATCAAACCCGTCACCAACGGTAATCAGCAAGCTGTTATCAGGCATAAACGCCATGCGCGCGCCATAATGCACTTTCGTATGTTTTTTCGGCGCCGCTTCAAATACGGTGGCAATATCTTCCAAGGCCGAACCGGTAAAGCGGCCGCGAATAACCCGCAGCGCATTGGCATCTGCCGTGCCGACCGATAGAGATAAATAGACCAGCTTGTTTTGCGCATAATCGGGATGCGCCACCACATCCATCAAGCCGCCTTGTCCGCCATACAGGCTTTCCGGCACACCGGCGACCGGTTGCGCAACCAATTTACCATTGCGAATAACCCGCAAAGCGCCGGTCAATTCGCTGACCAACACATTCCCATCGGGCAAAATCGCCAAGCCCCATGGGCTGTCCAACCCATCAACCAGCGTTTCCAAACGATAAGTTTGCGCTATTGCCGGTGCGGAAAACCCTAAAACCACCAACAGAGATAAAAACAAAGCGCGCATAGCCGTCTCCTTCAATATTGCCTGCACTATATTGGCTTTTCAGACAGTTGCAATAACATCACATTCACCTCTATAAATAAGCCGTTAGCAGGAGAAACAAATGCGCAAGTTTTTACCCGGTCGGGAGCAGTGCTTCGGCTTCATCGCCGCTTTATTGGCTCTCAATCTGATCGGCGTCGCCGTTCAGACGCAATTTAATATCGGCCATTTATTGGCACTTGGTATTGATGTGCCGTTCAGCACGCGCATGGCCACGACATTGCATGACCTGACAGCCATGCAGCCGCTATTTGGCGGCATTTTCGGCACCGGTCTTCTGATTGCCATGGTCGTCGCGCATTATATTGCACGTCTGGTCAAAATCTTGCCCGATGCGGTTTTTGCGCTGGCCGGTTTTGCCGCCATGGGCGTCACCTTGGTGGCTTTAAAAGCAGCCTTTCAAATCACCGCCATTGGCGCGGCGCGCGAATGGGACGGTTTTTTAAGTCTCTGCATTGTCGGCGCTTTGGCCGGTTATGTGTTTTCTTTGACCACCACCAAAATGGCAGAAAAAACGGCCGCATCGGAAACAGACGCGGCCGCTTCTCAGACGGATTAATTTTTATTCCGCTTTATTGGGCGGCTTTATATTCCAGCCGACGCTGGTGCAAAAGCGGCTCAGTATAACCGCTTGGCTGTTCGCGCCCTTTAAACACCAAATCGCAAGCCGCTTGAAAAGCAATGCTATTGTCAAAATTACCGGCCATTGCCGTGTAGTCGCCATCGCCTGCATTTTGCTCATCAACCACAGCCGCCATGCGCTTCATCGTCTCCATGACTTGCGCATCTGTGCAAATGCCATGATGCAGCCAATTGGCAATATGCTGGCTTGAAATGCGCAATGTGGCACGGTCTTCCATCAGGCCGACATTATGAATATCCGGCACTTTCGAACAACCAACACCTTGGTCAATCCAGCGCACAACATAGCCCAAAATGCCTTGCGCATTATTATCCAGCTCTTGTTGGATATCTTCCGGCGACCATTGCGGATGGGTTTCCACCGGCATGGAAAGAATTTTATCCAGAGACGCACGCGGACGTGATTTCAGCCCGTTTTGCACTTCATCCACATTGACCTGATGATAGTGAATGGCGTGCAAAGTGGCAGCCGTCGGGGACGGGGCCCAAGCGCAATCGGCGCCGGCTTTCGGCTGACCGATTTTTTGTTCAATCATGGCAGCCATCAAATCCGGCATCGCCCACATGCCTTTACCGATTTGCGCGCGCCCCTGCAGACCGCATGCCAGACCGATATCGACATTCCAATCTTCATAAGTCAAAAGCCAATCTTCGGTTTTCATATCGGCTTTGCGGATCATCGGACCCATTTCCATGGATGTATGAATTTCATCGCCCGTGCGGTCGAGGAAGCCGGTATTGATGAAAATCACCCGCCCCTTAGCGGCACGGATACATTCTTTCAAATTCACCGTGGTGCGGCGTTCCTCATCCATAATGCCCATTTTCATGCACAGGCTGTTAAGCCCCAACGCTTTTTCTACCGCGCCGAACAGCGCATCGGCAAAGGCTACTTCTTCCGGCCCGTGCATTTTCGGCTTCACAATATAAACCGAACCGGCTTTTGAGTTTTTCGCGGCCGCATCGGATTTGGCAAAATCATGCTGTGCCATCAGACCGGTCATCACCGCATCCATAATCCCTTCAGGAATTTCATCACCGCGATCATCCAAAATCGCCGGATTGGTCATCAAATGGCCAACATTTCGAATAAGCATAAGTGACAGGCCCGGCAAAGTTAGCGTGCCGCTGCCATCGGGCGTTGTGTAATCGCGATTGGCGGCCAAAGCGCGGGTCATTTGTTTGCCGCCCTTTTCCATTTGAATCGACAAATCGCGACGCATCAGGCCCAGCAAATTGCGATAGGTTTCAACCTTATCTTCGCCATCAACCGCAGCCACTGAATCTTCGCAATCCATAATCGTGGTCACCGCGCTTTCGAGATAAATATCGGCCACATTGGCAATATCATCGGCGCCGATATTATGTTCGGCATTGATCCAAATCTCAGCGTGTAAATCATTGTTTTTCAACAAAACCGCTTCCGGCTTGTCAGCCGCGCCGCGATAGCCGACAAATTTCTCAGCCTGTTCAAGCCGCGCTTCGCCGCCTGCATGCTCACAAACCAACGCGCCATCAACAATTTTATAAGCGCTGACATCGGCGTGTTTAACGCCGGCCAAAGGTGCCATATCGTCGAGCAATGCTTTGGCACGTTTGATAACCTCGCCACCGCGCACCGGATTATAGGCCCCGGCCGGAGATAAATCGCCCGATTGGTCAATCGCATCCGTGCCATAAAACGCATCATATAATGAGCCCCAACGCGCATTCGCCGCATTCACCGCAAAACGCGCATTTTTCACCGGCACCACTAATTGCGGGCCGGCAATTTTGGCAATCTCATCATCGACATTGGCGGTTTCAATTGAGAAATCATCGCCTTCCGGCACCAAATAACCGATCTCTTGCAAAAACGCTTTATAAGCGGCCGCGTCATGCGGCTGACCTTGTTGCGCTTTATGCCATTGATCGATTTGCGCTTGCAAATCATCGCGCTTTTTCAGCAATGCCTTATTGGTATCGCGATGCGCGTTTAATACATCTGCACAGGCTTGCCAAAACGCATCAGCGCTTATGGAAAGCCCTTGAATGGCTTCATTTGCAACAAAATCCGCCAGTTCCTTGTCAATTTGCAGGCCGGCAATGGTGACGCGCTCGGTCATTTGCTTCTCCATTAAAACAGTTAAAGTGTCAAAAATTTTCTCAGGCAAACTATAGTCTTTTGTAGCGCGGCTCAATGTTTCAGTGCATAAATAGACAGCTTTTCTGTGCGTCGATAAGGCGAAATATTAGGGACCGACATGTCATCAAAAAAAGATAGCCGCGCTTTACGTTTTTATTCCGACGTATTGGGTCTAGAACATTTGCATTATGGCTTATGGCAGGCCGATGAGGAATTGACGCTGGCCAATTTGAAAGCCGCGCAAAACCGATATCAACAAGCAATTATCGATTTATTGCCGCCGCCGCCGGCGCGGGTTCTGGATGTCGGTTGCGGCACCGGTGAATTGTCCAAAACATTAAAGGCCAAGGGCTATGAAGTCGAAGGCTTATCGCCTGACGTCAATCATATTGACAGCTATGCCGAAAAAGTAGATCGGCCGTTTCACCATTGCGTGTTTGAGGATTTCAGCCCGCAACAACCCTATGATGTGGTGATTATGAGCGAGTCTTGTCAGTATATCGCGCTGCCGAAATTATTTCCCGTGCTGGCCGCTTGCATGAAACCACAAGCGGTTTGGGTGGTGGTTGATTATTTCGTCAAAGACGGCGTCACCGGCGTGATGGCCAAAAGCGGGCACACATATACCGATTTTCAGCGCGCCGTTGCCAAAAGCGATTTAACCATGGATTTTGACCGCGATATTACCGAGGCAACCTTGCCGACATTGGATTTCGCCGCGACGCTTGTCAGCCGCGGTGAATTGGCCTTATCGATGCTGAAACAGCGCATCGACCAGCGCAGCTATTTATTGTCGAAACTGGTTAATGTGATTTTATGGCTGGGCCGCAAGGAAATTGCCAAGCTGGATGAGAACCGGCAATTGATTGACAGTGCAGCTTTTAAACAAGCCAAGAGCTATCGACTGATGCGGTTTAAGCGCGGTTAAAGCTGATATCAGCTTTCAAAATCAGCCAGCTTTTCGGCATATTCCTTGTCCAAACGCCGCATTTGCCATAACGCAAAGCCGGTCCACAAAACATAAGCCGTGCCGACGACCAGCACCAACCAGATATTGGTCGCCATGCTCATCGTCGACGACAAATAAAATTGGATGGCCAAAAACACGATCATCGACCAACTGGCTGCATAAATGCGTTGCTTCAACAGCCCCTTTTTCACCACATGGCTGAGCCTGGTGACGACATCCAAGGTCTGCGTGGTTTTGCATTGTTTTTCGCTCGCACTCATAAATCATCGCCAATGCGAAAAACCCGTGCGCGGTCTATTGAGCGAGCACAAGCGGCGCCGGTGGAATGGGCTATATAGCCCACTTGTTTTTTGACATTGGTTAAATAGTCGGCGACGCGATGCGCTTTAATATGCGGGTCGAGGCCGCGCTCCAGCCTTTTATTATGGGTGGTGATACCGGTCGGGCAGGTATTTTTATCGCATTGCAATGCCTGGATACAGCCCAACGCAAACATCGGCCCGCGCGCCGAATTGACCGCCACCGCGCCTTCCGATAACGCCCAAGCAATGGCCGCCGGGGTGATTAATTTTCCCGACACACAGACCAATATTTTTTCGCGTAAACCGTATTTTTCAAGTTTTTGCATCAAGGCCGGCAGGCTTTCCGGCAGTAACATGCCGACATGGTCCATCAAAGCAGCCGGTGCTGCGCCGGTGCCGCCATCAGCCCCGTCCAGCGTGATGAAACTTGGATAGATTTCTTCGCGATTGAACGTCTCAAACATTTCATCCAAATCTTCTGCCCGGCCGAGAACGAATTTAATGCCGACCGGTTTGTCAGTGCATTTTTTCACCCGCCCAATCAGTTGCGCCAATTCTTTTGCATTCGACACATCGGCGCGCCGATTGGGTGAGACACTGTCTTCACCGACGGCAATGCCGCGCGTTTCGGCAATGGTTTTGGTGACTTTCGCAGCCGGCAAAATACCGCCCTTGCCGGGCTTGGCCCCTTGCGACAATTTGATTTCAAACATGATGATTTGCGGCTTGATGGCCAAAGCGGCGAGCTTGGCCTCATCCAGATTACCATGCTTATCGCGCACGCCATAATTGGCCGTGCCGATTTGAAACACCGTATCAGCGCCGCCTTGTTCGTGAAACGGCGAAAAGCCTCCCTCGCCAGTATTGTGCCATGCTCCGGCCAGCTTGGCGCCGCGCGATAAAGCCAAAATCGCATTGCCCGACATGGCCCCATAAGACGTGCCGGAAATATTGAAATAGCTATCGGTTGTATAGGGATGGCCGGTATCGGGCCCGAAAGTAACTTCACGTACATGCAGCACATCTTCTTGCATGGTCGGATAAAAACTATTGGCGAAGCGAATGGCCCCGTCGGCGCGCAAATCATAATCCGAACCGAAGGCGATGACCCCGCCCTTGCCGTCTGCCATATTATTAATGAAGTCGCGCTGAAAACGGTTAAACGGCAATTCTTCGCGGTCGGCGGCAAAGAAATAGGCGCGCAAAAACACCCCTAATTCTTTCAAAATATAACGCATATGGCCCAGCACCGGATAATTGCGGTGAATGGCATTGCGGCTTTGCAAGCGGTCGCGCAGATAAACCAAAACCAAAAACGCCACGGCTGCGCCTATCGTGGTGATAAATAACGCCGCCATAAACAGCAAAATATCGCTGATCCACTGCATGGGGTTCCCCTTTTTGCTATTGCCGAAAGCTTAGGCGAAAGCGGCACACAGCACAAATGCCGCGCCAGCATAAACAATAAACCGGCCGGTTAAATAATATCGGGGCCTTGGTGATACTCGAAAGACATATCACCGAAATCATCCTGCTCCTCGATCGAAGCCTCATCATAATAAGG
>CBFIHY010000056.1:0-9441 GCA_965662315.1 Alphaproteobacteria bacterium | reverse complement strand
CTCCTTGGCAGCCGCAAATTCTAGCGGCGTTTCAGCGTGATAAAACTATAATCGGCGCTGTCATTTTCGCCAGCCGAAAAACGCTGTCGGTCAATTTCTTGCCAGTCATCAGGGTTTTGCAACGCGAAGCTTGTGTCGCCTTCGGGGCTTGCATGCACTTTTGTTAAGTGGACGGTCTGCGCTTGCGGCTCGTATAATTTATAAATCTGCCCACCGCCGATAATCATAATCGTTTCAGCGTTTGCCGCTTCTTCCAACGCCGCTTCCGGCGTCGCAGCAGCGACCACGCCATCGGGCAAATCCAACGCATTGCGGCTGATGACAATGTTTAATCGGCCGGGCAAAGGTCGCCCGATAGACTGCCATGTCAACCGCCCCATAATAATCGGACAGCCCATGGTGACTTGTTTGAAATGCTTCAGGTCAGACGGCAGACGCCACGGCATATCGCCATTATGGCCGATAATGCCGTTTTCAGCCACGGCGACCACCATTTCAATTTTCGGCATGACTAAACCGCAACCGGCGCCGGAATATGCGGCTGCGCAACATAATCGACCAGTTCGAAATCATCAAAAACAAAGCCGAAAATATCTTTCTTATCGGGATTGATTGTCAGCCCCGGCAAATTGCCCGGACGACGCTGCAATTGGGTGCGCGCCTGTTCCACATGATTGAGATAGAGATGCGCATCACCCAGCGTATGAACAAAGTCACCCGGCTCCAAATCACAAACTTGCGCCAGCATTTGGGTCAGCAGCGCATAAGAGGCAATGTTAAATGGCACGCCGAGAAAAATATCAGCCGAGCGTTGGTAAAGCTGGCAGGATAATTTGCCCTTGGCGACATAGAATTGGAACAAGCAATGGCATGGCGGCAGTGCCATATTATCGACATCGGCGGGGTTCCAAGCGGTGACAATATGGCGGCGCGAATCCGGATTGTTTTTTAATTGATCAACCAGCGCGGTTATTTGGTCAATATGGGCACCGCCCGGTGTTTGCCAGCTGCGCCATTGCTTGCCATAAACCGGCCCCAAATCGCCATCCTCATCGGCCCATTCATCCCAAATGGAAACACCGTTTTCTTTCAAATAAGCGATATTGGTATCGCCGGAGAGAAACCATAACAGTTCGTGAATGATAGATTTCAGGTGCAGTTTTTTGGTCGTCAGCACCGGAAAGCCATGAGCCAGATTAAACCGCATTTGATGGCCGAACACCGATAAAGTGCCGGTTCCGGTGCGGTCATCGCGCTGCACGCCGTGGTGCAGAACAAGGTCGAGAAGGTCGAGATATTGCTTCATACGCCTAATTTGCACCTTCCTCACAAAGATTCGCAACGTGCTTTCCCGCCGCACTGTTATTTTGCTGTGCAAACTGTTATATATAGGGCGTCGGCTTGCCGACTATAGCGATAAACGGGCTTCGCAATAAACCCATCGGACCCGGGGGCAGTACCCGGCGCCTCCACCAAATCTCTTTTCGTTTTTGGGGGCGAACCAGGATCGACGAGGGCGTAAAGGATGTTTCCGTCGCTCGGCATGGCACCATCGTTATCGGGCCATTTCTATAGTTGCAAATGACAACTATGCGGAAGTAGCTGTCGCTGCGTAAGCAGTCACACAACTTCATTAAAGCCCAATGCCGTCGCAGGTATTGGCGGGGTTCGGAAGGCACCTGGCAACAGAAGCCTTCCACTTTTTTGGGCATTTTTCGCCCCTTTGGATGACAAATACGGACGATATAGAGACAAATATGGCAGACGATACGCAAGATAATATCGACCATTATCAATATGCAAACCGCGCGCAAACCGCCCTGTTAAACATGGTGCGCGGTGTAATGTCTGAAGCTGCCGAAAAAGGCTTGAGCGGGGCGCATCATTTTTACGTTACCTATTACACCCATGCAGATGGGGTGGTGATGTCTGACCGCTTGCGCGCCCAGCATCCGGAAGAAATCACCATTGTTTTACAAAACCAGTTTGAAGATTTGGAAGTCAATGAAGACCGGTTTCATGTGACATTGAGCTTTAACCAGCACCCTGAACGGCTGACTGTGCCGTTTGAAGCCATTACCAAATTTTATGACCCGTCGGTCGCCTTTGGACTGATGTTTGATGTCGAAGAGCCGGATAGCGTGCAAGCGGCCATCGAGCAGCAAGACGCGATTTACGATGCAATTTTATCGGCTGATGAAGACCAAAAAGAGATGGATGCCAAAGCTGATGCATCTGCTGACAGCGCTGCGCCTGACGAACAAAAAGGCGAGGTGGTGAGCCTCGACAGCTTCCGCGATAAATAGTTTTCAACGCCTTGCACCCGCCACCCGCTTGGCGGCACTGCCATGGCGTGCTAGACCCCTGCCAATGACTTTTTGCTTGGGAGATTTGGCATGAGCAATACCCGAACCGAAACCGATAGCTTTGGCCCGCTGGAAGTCGCCGCTGATAAATATTGGGGCGCCCAAACGCAACGCTCGCTCGGTAATTTCAAAATCGGCACGGAAACCATGCCGCTACCCTTGGTCCGCGCTTTGGGCATTGTCAAAATGTCTGCCGCGAAAGCCAATATGGCGCTGGATAATTTGGAGAGCGAGATTGGTGACGCCATTGTGCAAGCCGCCGGTGAAGTGGCGGAAGGCAAGCTCAACGACCATTTTCCTCTTGTTGTTTGGCAAACCGGCTCCGGCACTCAATCCAATATGAATTCCAATGAAGTGATTTCCAATCGCGCGATTGAGATGCTCGGCGGTGAGATGGGCTCTAAAGAACCTGTGCATCCGAATGATCATTGCAATCGCAGCCAATCATCAAATGACACCTTCCCGACCGCCATGCATATTGCAGCGGCTGAGGAAATCGTTCACATGCTGGTGCCCTCATTGCAGCAATTACACAATGCGCTGAATGATAAAAAGCATCAGTTTAAAGACATTATCAAAATCGGTCGCACGCATACGCAAGACGCGACACCGCTGACTTTGGGACAAGAATTTTCCGGCTATGTGGCGATGGTCGAAAACGGCATTGCCCGCGTTGAAGCAGTCTTGCCGAAACTTTATGAATTGGCGCAAGGCGGCACTGCCGTCGGCACCGGCATTAATGCCAAAGTCGGATTTGCCGAAAGCTTTGCCGATGAAGTTGCTGCCTATACCAAGCTGCCTTTTGTCACCGCGCCGAATAAATTTGAAGCCTTGGCGACGCATGACGCGATGGTGGAAGCGCATGGCGCATTAAACGAAGTGGCGGTCTCGCTGTTTAAAATCGCCAATGATATTCGTTTGCTCGGCTCCGGCCCCCGCTCCGGTCTTGGCGAATTGAGCCTGCCGGAAAACGAACCCGGCTCATCAATCATGCCGGGCAAGGTAAACCCGACCCAATGCGAAGCATTAACCATGGTCTGCGCGCAAGTGATGGGCAACAACACCGCCGTCTCTTTCGCCGGTTCGCAAGGTCATTTCGAGCTTAATGTCTATAAGCCGGTGATTGCCGCTAATGTACTGCAATCCATTCGCCTGTTAGGTGATGCGGCGGTCAGCTTTACCGATAATTGCGTTGTCGGCATTAAAGCCAATGAAGACAATATCGCCGCGCTTATGGAACGCTCTTTAATGCTTGTCACCGCATTGGCACCGAAAATCGGTTATGACAATGCGACGACGGTTGCCAAAACCGCGCATAAAAACGGCACCACTTTGCGCGAAGAAGCGGTTAAAGGCGGCTATGTGACAGAAGAAGAGTTTGACGCGATTGTGCGTCCTGAAGATATGATTTCACCGAAATAGGCCTTTCGTGAAGCCGGAAAAACGCTCCATCACCATTGCCGGCCACGCCACCAGCGTGTCATTGGAGCCGTTATTTTGGGACGCACTGAAAAAAATGGCGGCTGAGAACGAGCAGAGCGTGCCCGATCTCATTCGTCAGCTGGATGCCGATGCGCGGCTGGCCAGCCTGTCATCTACTTTGCGGGTTGCGATTCTGCGCTGGGCGCTGGCGAAGGACTGACATCAAAGGCCGACGCATCTACCGTATATTTCGGGTCACCAATCGGGCCGCTCAGCTGCCAAATAACCGGGCGTTGGCGGTCGACCGGATAGAGCGAAAAATTGCCTTGCACATTCAAGCTCAATAAATCGAGCGTAGTTCTCAAACGCGCTTCATTTAACCCATCGGCAAAAACAAAATCCATGCGCGGCAAATCAACCAATCCGTCTTGCACATTTGCCAAACCGACGCCGCGGGCAAATGCCAATTCATCCTTGCCCTGAAAAGTTTCCACCAGCTTGCTGGCAGAGCCGCTAAAGCCAGCACTCATTACTTGGTCGCCAAAGCCAATAGCATCAAAAATCGACAGCACACCTGCTTCAATGTCATAGCGCCACTCGCCGGTTAAGGATTGCACCATATTTTGTGCTGAGGTGCCGCGACCGGAGAGGCTAAGCGTGCCGCCAAGCGGCGCATCCAGCAGCCGATTACCATAAACGCTCAAAAAGAAACCACTTGGATTGAGGCCCGCAAACTCACCATCCAAACTAAAGCGCGGCGGCAAAGTGCCCCCTTCAGCCTGCAAATTAACATTGCCGCTGCCGTTTAATAACGACACGGTAAGCGACGGTGCTTCCAATACGCCATCGGTCAGTTTTACCCGACCGGCCAATTCATCCAGCTGCATCATGCCCAGCGACAAATTATTCATCTGAAACCCGATATCGGCATTGCCGAGGCCCAAAAGCGACCATTGCATCGGCGCGTCATTCCATCCATCTGCTTGATGCGCAGGCAATAACCAAGCCAAATCCAAATCACCGGTTTCCAGCGTCATATTAAGCCGCGGCAAGCGCTCATCCAGTGTCACCACACCCTCACCCGACAGGCGACCGGCTCCCAAGTTCATATCGAGGGCAGAAAACCCGATATTTTTCTGTGTCGCCGCAATTTGCGTTTTGCCGATAAGCGGCATCACCTTGGCGCTGTCTTCTACGCCCAAGAGAGGCAAAGCATTGCCGAAATTAAACTCCAACGCCCCCTCCATGCGGGCGCCGGAAGCGGTTGGCCGCAATGTGCCGGATACGGCGACGCTATCATCAGCCATCCGCAACTCGCCATCCAATGCCGATAGCTCATTGGTTTGCGCCTCAACACCAATGCGCAAATTGCCTTGCTCCGCCTCGCGATAAATCGGCGGCAGGGCAAATGAAGCGGCCAGCGCATTGGCCGCGCCACCGAGATTAAGCGAGGCATCACTGCCGGCCCGCGCCAAATTAAGCTCGCGTGACGGCGTATCAGCGCGAAACACCATGCTCATTTCACCCAAGCGGCCTTGGCCCGACAGATTGACAATCGGCCAGTCAGCCGCATCCGGTGCGCTGAGATTAATTTCGGTTTGCAACTCCAAAGGCAATTTATCGACCAGACCGAACGGGCCGAAACCGCTCAACATCCAATCGGTTACCCAACCGGCTTGCTGTTCGCTCATATTAATTGCTACGGCGCCATGGTAGGGCGCGGCATCAAACAATAATTGCCCCGATGCCTGTATTGACGCGCCACCAATATCTTCCAAGCGCAAGCCGTTTAATTCCAAACGCTGATTATTGATCTGCGCCTGCAATTTCAGCGGCCCAAGCGTTTGCGCACCGGCAAAGGTCTCGGCAATCTCAACATCCAGAGCAATCTTTCTTTGCGGTTCATCGGCTGCCAAATTATCGGCCAATAAGCGGGTAATCTGCGACCATACGGAGGCGGCACCGCCATCGCGCACCGGCGCGCCATCTTCAGTTATGCCCCAATCGACAAGGTCCAGTCGGTCAATCCGAAGCATAGCCTCAATTTGCGGCCTGCGCACATCGGCAATCCGCACATCCGCCATCATTGTGTCATCGCCAACCCGCGCCGATAAACCGGTTATTGCCAAACCCGCATCATTTAACAAAACATCGCCAACCAATGCGGTACGCTGCAACTTGCTCTCATCAATCCGTTCAGCGGCGGCAGAGAAATCCAAACCGAAACTGCCACCGGCCCATAAGGTGGCCGCTATCATGTCAGAGGAACGGGCAGAGAAATTACCGGCAAAGCCGATTTGCGGCTGCGTCAAATCAAATTCGCCGGTCAGCAAAAGCGTCGAACTGAACGGCAGATTGAGATTGAGCCGTTCAATGCCGACAATCTTATCGCGCCAGTCAACAGCCAGCGCCAAATTGCTGCCGCTCTCACCGCCCAATTCAAATCGCGTCGCCTCAAAGCGCAAATCAATATCCAATTGCGGGGCAAAACTTTGCCACAGCGCAGACAATCTATTGCGTTCAGCCGTCTGCTTTCCGGTCAGGGACAATAAATCCAAATCCACCGCACCGGTCGAAAGACGGCCCGATAAAACCGGGCTTGTGTCGCCGTTTTGCGGCCAATCCAGCATCAGCCGCGACCGGAATTGCGTGTTCAGCAATTCAACTTCCACGGTTTCGGCCAGCATGCCGAATTTATTGCCGCGCACCAGACCGGCCAAGCGCACATTGCGCGCCTCATTCGATACAAATAGCGGCAAGCCTTGCTCAAAATTATCAGCCAGCAATGTGGCAGAAGACAATTCAAGCTCACCATCCAATTGCCAATCGCCATTGCGCGGCGAGATGAAACCATCAAATTGAAACTGCTCGTCAGGGCCTAGCGTCAATGATAACGCCAATTCAAATTGCCGCGCCCTATTGCGGGTCAAAAGCGAGGCGGTGGCGCGGCGTCCATCGGCCATGATTTTATGCGCGGTCAATAGCAGTGGCCCACCCGCCGCACTTTCCGCAATATGCAGCGATAGATTATCTATCCGCGCAACACTATCCGGACGCAGGCTGTTAAGGCCGGCAATGCGGAAACGGCTGTCGAGAAAATCTGTCGACATGCGGGCGCGCGTTTGAAGTCCGGTCAAAAGCGTGGCCGGATTTCCCACCAATTTCAAATTCACATCAGCGCCAATAAGCGTAACGCCAATGGTCCTGATATTTTGCCGTATTAAATCCAAAACCGATAAATCGGCAATCAGTTGTGGCACTTGCATGGCCAGCAAATCGCCCTCGGGGCGCTTTTGGACAATCTGTATGTTTTCGACAATTAATTGCGGCCGCGGCACAAAACGCAATCGCGTGCCGCCATTAATGCTGACATCAGCGAATAAGCGGGTCGATAATTCTGCTTCAATATCAGCCTTTTGCGGGATTAATTGCGGCACCGTATTGGGCACGATAACGGCCGCCGAAAGGGCCATTATCAAAAGAAAAATCGACGGAATAATCGGAAAGCGCGGCATGACGACCTATTGTTATCTAATGCGGGGAGACTAACAATCTCGGCTTAACTTGGCTAGACGCGTTCGGCCTGTGCGCCATGAGGTGCTATAGTCAACGAATCGAATTAGGTGGAATTTATGGAAAGCGATCCGTTTGATTTGGGTGCCGATGCGCCCCCGCCGCCGCCTGCAAGTGGCGATAGCAGCTTGAGCATTTCGCAACGCGCGGCGCAAGCCGGTAACGCGCGGCGTCTTGAACCTTTGCTGGACGGGTTGAATGCCGAGCAAAGCGCGGCGGTGACCGCAGATGACGGGCCGCTTTTATTGCTCGCCGGTGCCGGAACCGGCAAAACCCGCGCTTTGACCACGCGTATTGCCTATAAAATTGCCACGCAACAGGCCTGGCCCAGCCAGATTTTGGCGGTGACCTTTACCAATAAGGCGGCGCGGGAAATGAAAGAGCGTATCAGCGCGATGCTCGGCGAAACGGTTGAAGGGATGCCCTATCTCGGCACATTCCACTCACTGTCAGCGCGTATATTGCGCCAGCATGCCGAGCTGGTTGATTTGCGGCCCGACTTCACGATTTTGGATACGGATGACCAAATCCGCTTGCTGAAGCAACTCATTAAAGCCGAGAATATTGATGAAAAACGGTGGCCGGCGCGGCAAATGGCGATTTTGATTGATCGCTGGAAAAACCGCGGCTGGATGCCGGAAAACGTGCCTGAAGGTGAAGCCGGATTTTTTGCCAATGGCCTTGGTGGCAAGATTTACGCCGATTATCAAAAGCGATTGAAAATTCTGAACGCTGCTGACTTTGGCGATTTGCTGCTCGAATGTTTGCGCCTGTTCCGCGAAAATGACGCGGTGCTGGTCGAATATCAGCAACGCTTTAAACATATTTTGGTCGATGAGTATCAAGATACCAATGCGGTGCAATATTTATGGCTGCGCCTGCTGGCACAAGGACATCACAATATTTGTTGTGTCGGCGATGACGACCAGTCGATTTATGGTTGGCGCGGGGCCGAAGTCGATAATATTTTGCGCTTTGATAAAGATTTTGACGGCGCCCAAGTCATTCGGCTGGAGCGCAATTATCGCTCCACCCCAAATATATTGGGTGCAGCTTCCGGCTTGATTGCCGCCAATGAAGGTCGCCTCGGCAAAACGCTCTGGACCGACAGCAATGAGGATGGCGAGCCGGTGAAGGTGCGCGGCGTTTGGGATGGCGAAGAAGAAGCGCGGCTGACGGCGGATGATATTGAAGCCTATCAACGCAATGGTCAGGCGCTGAATGAAATGGCGGTGCTGGTGCGCGCCTCGTTCCAAATGCGCGAATTTGAAGACCGCTTTATCTCGCTGGGCATTCCCTATCGGGTAATTGGCGGACCGCGTTTTTATGAGCGGGCCGAAATTCGTGATGCCAATGCCTATCTTCGTTTGATTGCGCAAATCGATGATGATTTGGCATTTGAACGGATTTGCAATAAGCCGCGCCGCGGCCTTGGCAATGTTGCCATGCAGACATTGCAAACCGCGGCCCGTGGACAGGGAAAATCGCTGTTCCGCATGGCTGAGGATATTATCGATACTGAGGAATTGAAACCGGCGGCGCGCAGGTCGCTGACCGGATTTGTTCGCGCCATTAATCATTGGCGTTCCTTGGTTGATACGATGACGCATACGGAACTGGCTGAATTGGTGCTCGATGAAAGCGGCTATACCGCCATGTGGCAGGCCGATAAATCGCCTGACGCGCCGGCCAAATTGGATAATTTGAAAGAACTTGTCCGCTCAATGGAAGAGTTTGAAACCCTGACCGGCTATCTTGAGCATATCTCGCTGGTGATGGAAGCGGCGACGGAAGACAATGACGATAAAGTGTCGATTATGACGCTGCACGCAGCCAAGGGTTTGGAATTTGAAAGCGTGTTTCTGCCCGGTTGGGAAGAAGGTCTGTTTCCGCACCAACGCAGTCTTGATGAAAGCGGCACAAAAGGCCTCGAAGAAGAACGCCGCCTCGCTTATGTCGGCATTACCCGCGCCAAGCAACGCGCGACCATTAGCTTTGCCGGTAATCGGCGCACTCATGGGCAATGGAATTCGGCGCTGCCCTCTCGCTTTATCGATGAATTGCCGCAACAGCATGTTGA
>CBFIHY010000055.1:0-10124 GCA_965662315.1 Alphaproteobacteria bacterium | reverse complement strand
AGTCCATGCCCTCGACTTTTAAAAGCTGCGGCGTCGCCATCATGCTTTCGCCCCAATAGCCGCTGGCACCGCCAATTCTTATTGTCTTACTCATAATCGCTCCCTGAGGCAGGATGTTAGCGCGCAAACTTGCTTTGTAAAGCGGGACAGTCCACCATGCGTCAAATTTACGAAAAAACATTCGAGGAGCCGGAAAATGCTGAACCCGTTTGAAACAGAAGAGCGTCGTGCTTTTCAAGATAATGTGCGCAAATTCATGGAAGCCGAAATTAATCCGCATGTTGATGATTGGGAAGAAGCCGGTAGCTATCCGCATGAGGTGAATGAAAAAGTCTGCCAGCTTGGCGTCTTCGGTTTTGATATTCCGGAAGAATATGGCGGCCACGGCTTTGACGATATGCATATGCGCAAAGCGGTTGGCATTGAGATGGGCCGCTCCTCTGCCGGTGGCGTGATGGCCAGTGTCGGTTCGCGTTCCATTATGCTGAAGCCGCTCACCGAATTGGCCAATGAAGAAATTAAATCACGCGCCCTGCCTGACTTGCTATCCGGCAAAAAAGGCGGCGCGCTGGGCATTACAGAGCCGGGCGGCGGTTCTGATGTCGCCAATATCAAAACCACGGCGCATAAAGACGGCGATGAATGGGTGTTGAACGGGCAAAAAATGTTCATCACAGGCGGCATGCAAGCCAGCTATTTTGTTATCGCCGCGCGCACCGGCAAAGAAGGCATGGGCGGCATTTCACTGTTTTTTGTCGATGCCGATACGCCCGGTTTCACCCGCACGCCGATCGAGCGCAAAATGGGCTGGTGGGCGTCGGATACAACGACACTGTATTTTGACGATTGCCGCGTGCCAGCCGACCATTTGATGGGCGAAGAAAATAAGGGCTTTTACGCCATTATGAATAATTTCAATTATGAGCGTTTTTGGATGGCCGCGCAGATGACCGGCATGTCGATGCGCCTGTTTGATGAATGTGTCACTTACGCGCAAACCCGCGAAACCTTTGGCGATAAGCTGATTTCGCATCAGGTGATACGCCATAAGCTGGCTGATATGTCGGCCAATATTGATGCAATGGATGCCTATCTCAACCAAGTGGCTGAGATTATGAACAGCGGCGAGAGTGCATTGGCAGAAATTTCCAAATTGAAATTTTACTGCTCCACCAATCTTGAGAAAAACGCCAGCGAGGCGATGCAAATTATGGGCGGTGCCGGATATTTGCGCGGCCATGCGGTCGAACGGATTTATCGCGATGTCAAAGTGATGGCGATTGGCGGTGGCTCGGAAGAAATTATGCGCGACCTCTCCGTGCGCCTCATGGGGCTATAAATCGCTTATGCGGCAGGCTTTTCACGCCGTAGCTTTAGCTTAGGTGGAGACGCCAATCGCTGACGCTGTTGGAGGCGAAACCAATTACCGCCCAAAAATAATAAGAAAGGGGCGAAAATGACAGAAACGGACAAGCCGCCGCGGGTGACGCCTCGGATTAACTTTGCGCCTCGAACCCGTCAAATATATTGGTGCGATTTTCCTAAAGATGCCCAGTTACCCGAGTTTTGGAAACGTCGTCCCGTCTTGATTATTTCAAGAACCAGCTTTTTGTCGGGTCATTTTTCCGCATTACCAATAACGACTGTTGAACAAGTGAAGAATAAATGGGCTTATGAAATCATTTCACCCTTCGGAGCAAAACCGAGCTGGGTTATTTGCAATCATATTCTAACGATGGCCTGTAGCCGCTTGCACCCTCATGAAAATGCTATTCCAAGACTGAAAGAACCGGATTTTAGGGCGGTCATTGAGCTCATGTCGGGAACGCTTCCCCTTTCTAAACCTTGACATCCGCAGTCAGTTTAATTATGTTTTAGGTTACTTGTGGCGTTGGAAACAGTGTCCGCTACCCTCTCCCTTCTTCGGATGGGGGAGGGCAAAATTTAAGGGGTGGTTTCAACATAAAGTTTGACGCCGCCCTTTATTTTTGACCAAAACTTGACCCCTCGCTCTGCCTCTCTTAGCATTTTTGACAAATTGCTTGGGAGGGTGTGATGAGTAGCAAACCAACAGCTGAAAAACCTCTGGCCGGACTGAAAGTGGTCGAAATGTCGACCATGGTTACCTGCGCCTTATCGGCCATGATGTTGCGCGCGCAAGGGGCCGACGTGGTGAAGGTTGAGCCGGTGCTGATGGGCGACCCAATGCGCTATCTCGGCAGTCAGAAAAACGGCCTCTCCGCGCTGTTTCATAATTGCAATCGGGGCAAGCGATCGCTGGCCATCGATATGAAGCATGAAAGCGGCATTGAGGCGGTGAAGCGGCTGGCCGGTGATGCGGATATTTTGCTGAATAATTACCGCCCGGGCGTGATGGATAAGCTGGGGCTGGGCAGCGATGTGTTGCGCGCCGCCAATCCGCGCCTTATCAATGTCGCTGTCACCGGCTTCGGCACGGTTGGCCCAATGGCCGAGCGACCCGCCTATGACCATGTCATTCAAGGCATTAGCGGTATCACCGCGCTGCAAGGCGGAATGAATGAAGATGGCAGTGACAGCTTCGCCTTTGTGCGGCAGCTTATGTGCGATAAAATCACCGCCTATACGGTGGCGCAAGCGGCGACGGCGGCATTGGTCGCGCGCGCCGGCACCGGCGAAGGCCAGCATATTGATATTTCCATGCTGCATGCCTGCCTCGCTTTCATGTGGCCGGATGGCATGATGCACCAAACCCTGCACGATGAAGACGCGATTGATTTGCCGCCCATGTCGGAAAGCTATCAGACGATAAACACCAAAGATGGCGCGATTGCCGCCTCCATATTGGCTGACCAACATTGGGAGGCCGTGGCAAATCTGCTGGGCCGCGAAGAATTGAAAACCGACCCGCGTTTTGAAAGCCTGCCCGCCCGCATGGCCAATCTGGGGGCGATGATGGCAGTGCTGAAAGATGGCGCATTGCATTTGACGGTCGACGAAGTCATGCGCGCTTTCGAAGCGGCCGATGTGCCCAGCGCACCATGCGAGCGGCGACGCACGGTCAGTGCTAATGAGCAAGTGCAAGCCATTGGCGCGTTGGAAACCTATGTAACGGAAAATATCGGCAAGCTGACCGCGCCAACGCCGCCGGTTTTATTTGCCGGTGCGCCGACCTCACTGGCGGAGCCAAGCCCCAATCATGGCCAGCACAGCCGCGAAATTATGGCTGAGTTGGGCTTTGACGCCGCATTGGTTGACGATATGGCGCAAAAAGGCACGCTGCTTTGCGGCTGAAATCGGCTAATTAACTAACTTACCAAGTCGGGATAAAGGGTCGCTTGCCGCTTTTGTTTCGCTTGCCGACCGGCATGGATTTAAGCGCCCGCAATAAATAATGGCGCGTTTGCATCGGGTCAATCACCGCGTCAATCTCGTGATACATGGCAGCGTTTAACGCCTTGCCATTGGCAATCATCGCATCGAGCAATTTATTAAACAGCGCGTCGCCATCTGCCGTGCCTTCGCCACCGGCGGCGGCAATCTCTTTGGAATAACCGAGCCGCACCGCCCCCTCCAGCCCCATCGGGCCAAACTCACCGGTCGGCCAAGCCAGCGTCATTTGCGGCACGTGCAAACTGCCCATGCCCATGGCTTGCGCGCCCAGCCCATAGCCCTTGCGCAGCACCACCATAAACACAGGCACGGAGATACTCGCCCCCGCCACCAGCATGGATGAGGCGCGGCGCACCGTGCCGAATTTTTCATGCTCCGGCCCGACCATAAAGCCGGGCGTATCGCAGAAAGAGACAATCGGTAAATCAAAGCCATCGCAAAGCTGCACGAAGCGTCCGGCTTTTTCCGCCGCTTCGGCATCAATCGCGCCGCCCAAATGCGCCGGATTATTGGCAATCAGCCCGAAAGGCCGCCCTTCAATGCGCATAAAACCGGTAATCATGCCCTTGCCATAGGCGCGGCGCAGTTCCAGAAAACTGTCCGTATCGGCCAGCATCTCAATCGCCTCGCGCATATCATAAGCGCGCTTTCTATCTTCGGGAATAATATGGCGCAGCTTGCGCTGGTCATCGCAAGCATGGCTGTTGCCGCCATTTTTTAAGGGGCCCTGAAAATAGCCGAGCAGCTTTTTCGCCATGGCGGTCGCTTCAGCCTCATCTTCAGCCAGCAAGTCCACCACGCCGTTTTCCGTTTGAATGTCCATTGGCCCGACATCGGTCGGTGCCACGGCGCCCAGGCCGCCGCCTTCAATCATCGCCGGACCGCCCATGCCGATATAGCTGTCTTTCGTCGCAATGGTGATATCGGCACAGCCGAACAGCACCGCATTACCGGCAAAGCAATAACCATTATTCACCGCAATGCGCGGCGCGACCCCGCTGGCCTGCGCCCATGTGGCGAAAGTCATCACATCCAAACCACCGCCGGAAATTTTACTGGCATCGGTATCGCCCGGCCGGCCGCCGCCGCCTTCGGTATAAAACACTGTCGGCACTTGCCATTCATGCGCCATTTCCAAAACGCGGTCGGTCTTTTTATGATTGAACAGACCTTGCGTGCCGGCCAGCACCGTATAGTCATACGCCAGCACGGCCGTGCGCGCCGCGTCTTCATCAAACATCTCGCCATTCACCGCGCCGAAACCGGCGACCAGCCCATCAGCCGGTGTATTGTCGATAAGGTCGTCCAAGTCGCGGCGTTGACGCTGCGCCGCCACCATAAGCTGCCCATATTCGATAAAGCTGCCTTCATCGCATAAATCATCGACATTCTCTCGCGCCGTGCGATGGCCCTTCTCATGCCGCTTGGCAATTTTTCCAAGCCGCCCCTTACTTCCAGTGGCATCTTGCGTGCGCGCCAATCGGGCCTGCAATTCGTTCAAATCAGCCCGTATCGTATCGAGGTCTTGCGTCTCGGTTTGCGCCTCTGTGTCTGCCGCCGCGTCGCCTGCTTCGATAGAAAACACCAAAGCAGCCTCTTCAACCACCTCGCCGACATCATATTTCAGCGCTGTGACTTTGCCCGAAACCGGCGCCGCCAGCGCATGTTGCATTTTCATCGCTTCCAAAATGACAAGCTCTTGCCCGACACTTACCGTGTCGCCAACCGCCACATTCACCGCATGCACCACGGCCTGCATGGGCGCTTTTACCGATTGCGCTTTGCTCATTTTACTGTCTCCACAAAATCCAACACCGCCGCGGTCACCAAATCAGGATGCTCCGGCAAAATCGCGTGACCGGCATTTTCAATCCGCGCCACTGTCACCCGCGCGCCAAATTCTTCGGCCAATAAATCTACCGTATGTTCGGGCGGCGCAATCGTATCTTGCATGCCCTGCACGACCAAAAGCGGCGCTGTGCCGGCATGCCACCAATCAGATGACGGGGTGTTCATCGCGGCGCGAATTTGCATTTGTGAGGTCGCCATATTCCACCCGCGCAACCAATAATCCGGCATCTCACTATCATCGGCAAAAAGCGCCAGCCGCACTTTCGGCGCGCGCCAGCTATCGGGCATCCATGTCCAAAAAGTGCGAATAAGTGCATCGCGAATTTCCGGCGCAATCTCAACCTTGCCGCCCGCCGCGACCAACACCGTGCCTTTCAATTGATTTTGATATTTGGACGCATAAGCGCGCGCCACCCGATTGCCGAAAGCATGCCCCAGCACAACCGGCATATCGATACCGGCATCGTCGATAATCGCCGCCACATCATCGGCCAAATCAAACAGCGTGATATTTTGATTATCAAGGCCACCGCGCCGCCGCATACCGCGCGGCTCGACCAGCAGCACATCATAGCCCGCCGCTTGCACATCGAGCGCCAATTCATTGAAGTCAGAGGCGGCGCGCCCCAATGATGGTAACATCACCACGGCGCCCTTAGCGTTTTCGGCGCGCAATTCAAAATAAACCAGAGAGGTGGTGCCGCGCGCCAATTCATTGCGGTCGCCCAGCGTGTCGCGCGGCGTCGCGCCATAAAATGCCTTGCTTGCCAGCCCCATAATGACCAGCAGCAAAACGCTCAATCCAATCAGCAGATGTTTCATCAAGCCAGCCTCCCACAGCTTCGCGCATTGGCGAATATCCTGCACCAGAGATGTCGACTTGTGAAGCTATACGGTTTCGAAATTACCGCTTTCGGAATCATAGGCGTATAACGTGCCGGAGCCGATATCGTGCCACAGCCCATGCAGCTGCAATTTACCGGCTTTCACCGCCTCGGCGATAAACGGATAGCCCATCAGATTTTCCAGCGAGCCAATGACCCCCTGATGACCCATGGAAATGACGCGACTGTTATCGCCATCGCCGGTAACGCGGCGATGCGCCGGACGCAGTGTTTCCAACCAATGACCGACAAATTCAAAACCGGCATTATCGGCGGCGATATCGTTCTCGCACATATCATAACAGGCCTGCACACCGCCGCAGGCCGAATGACCCATAATAATAAGATGCGGCACTTCAAGCGCCTTAATCGCATATTCCAGCGCCGAGGCGGTGCCATGCGCGTCGCTATTTTGAGCGTAAGCCGGCACCAGATTGGCGATATTACGGTGAATAAAAAACGAACCGGCCGGCATATTGAAAATCTCAGTCGATTGCACGCGGCTATCGCAGCATGAAATAACCATCGCCATCGGGCTTTGCCCCTCGGCCAAGTCAGCGAAATGCGCATCGTCGAAACTCTCGCTTTTCCACTTTTTATAATGTTGAACCAATTTTTCCGGCAAAGGCGTGGCTGCCATAACGACCTCCTGTTGTTTTCTCGCTGCTACATAATCTATGCTATGATTCCGCTTTCGTTGAGAGGATTCAATGTCGCAAGCCCTAGTTCTGCATGCCGCCGCCGCGATTTTCATTATCGGTTTTGTCATTCGCGACGTGATTTTATCACGCGCCGTTTTCGCCTTTGCTTCGGCGCTGTTTATATTCGGCTTTGCCAATATGAGCGGCGGCTTTTTTGCACTGGTTTGGGCGGTGCTGTTTCTGGTGGTTAATCTGACAGTTGTTTCGCGCGCTTTGCGCGATCGTTTTACCGAACCGCTGACGGCCGAAGAAAAGGCCCTATTGGCTGAATTACCCGGCTTTAGCGAAGCTGATTTTCGTCGCCTGATGGCGGTCGGCGAATGGCAAACATTGGAGGCCGACAAGCAATTGACCGAGCAAGGTGTTCCGGCCAGCCATCTCTATTATATTGTGTCGGGCAGTGCGACGGTAAATAAGAGCGGAACGGAAATTGAGGTCGGCGATAATTTACTGATCGGCGAAATTTCATTCTCTCAAGATGTTCCGGCTACCGCCACTGTGCATGGGCATGAGGGTAGCGAAATGGTTGTTTGGCCGGCCAAAAAGCTGCACCGCGCGCTGAAGCGCAAAAGCTTAAAAGCCTCATTCGATGAATTACTTAGCCATGATTTGGCTGAGAAGCTGGCGGCGGATGAAATACGCGCTTCCGAACGCACGTAAATCACAGTTTAGAAAAAGCCCTTAATGGTTTTCTCAGCGCTTTTCAAAAAGCCGCTGACATTATCCATAAAGCCTTTTTGATTGGCGCGGTCTTTGGCGGATTGTTCAGCCAAAGCGTCGGCCACTAATTGACCGGTCAGACGGGCCGTTTCATTGGCCTGCCATTGGGCCCGCTGATTGCGCGCTTCGCATGCTGCTTTCGGCTCATATCCGGCAACATTGCGGCATTTCGGCAAGGCTTGCGCTTCGGCCTGTAACGACACGGCAAACGGCATTAAAAATCCGGCGACCATAACGGCTAAAACAGCTTTACGCATTTCACATCTCCACTACTCGTCAAACAGTGCGGTATTTCTTACCACAGCGCAATTACTTAGAGGTTTAGACCAAACCGCCGATTCTGGCAAAGCCGAGTGCGAAAAGCGGTAATTGCAGTGCAAAATTAACCGTCAGGGCGCGATCTTTGGTAATCACACCGGCCACTGTCCAACTCAAAGAGCCGGTGCCATGAATTATGATATTCAATGGATAAATATTTAAATTGGTCAGCAAAATGCCGCTCAAAACCAAAGCCGTTCCGGCCCATTTCAACGTTTGCACATATTTCATCACTGTCTCCTCAAACTATTTTCAAACGCGCATTAATGCCGCGTCAGGCGATACAGCACATGGCGGCGCAAGCTGTCGCCTTCCGGCACATTCGGATGGTCAAAATCATCCGCCGCCTGATGCATCATGCCGATTTTCTGCATGACCCTTATGGACCGCTTATTTTGCAAAGCGGTGAAGGATACAATTTCATCGAGGCGCATATCCTCAAGGCCGAAGCGCAAACAAGCCTTTGCCGCTTCCGGCCCCAGCCCCTGCCCCCAAGAAGCTTTGGTAAAGCGCCAACCGATTTCTACCGCCGGGGTAAAATGCGCGGGAAATTCTGCCCGTAACAGACCGGTAAAGCCGATAAAACTGTCATCGGATTTTAAATGCAATGCAAATGGCGCAAAGCCGTGCTTTTCGCGATGCGCGATAAGGCGGCGCAATAAGCCGTCGCTTTCCGTTCGGCTCAGCGGGGCGGGAAAAAATTCCATCACCTCAGCATCGCCATTCATCGCAGCAAAGGCATCGCCATGCGCTGCGGTAAAATCAACCAGTCGCAAGCGCGGCGTTTCCAGCACTGTCGGAAAAAACTCATCCATAGCGATAAGCCTAGGTTATTTTCCATCGGGCGGCTATGCTCCTCGCTAATCCGCCACAACGCCCTATTTCAGCGATAAATATGATAGACCGCACCAAAGCATTATTAACCGACCCGCCGCTGCGCCTGCTTTTGCAAATGACCGGCCCGAACACGCTGGCCTTTTCTTTGCAAGCCGTCGTCAATCTGGCTGAGATTTACATGATAGGGCGGCTTGGCACGGAGGCATTGGCCGCCATTGCGCTGGTCTTTCCCTTGCTGATTTTGACGCAAACCATGTCGGGTGGCCCCTTGGGCGGCGCAATAACCGCCTCGATTGCGCGCGCGCTTGGCACAGGCAATCGGGAAAATGCCGAGCGTTTTGTCTGGCATGCGATTTATGGCGGGCTTATCGGCGCCGCCGTGTTCTTTATTTTATTCGCGCTATTCGGTCGCCAATTACTGATGCTGCTGGGCGGCGAAGGGGTCATTCTTGACATGGCGGTGACCTATTGCTGGGTATTGTTTAGCGGCGGCATTGTCATTTGGCTGGGCAGTGCGGTCGGCGCAGTATATCGCGGCGCCGGTGATATGGCATTTCCGGCCCGACTGATGATTATTTCCGGCCTGCTGCAAGTGCCGTTAACCGCTATTTTGGTGTTCGGCCTGTTCGGCTTTCCCGCTCTAGGTGTTGCCGGCGCGGCGGCCTCCAGCATTATTGTCGGCAGTCTGATGACGACAATTTTGCTGCTGGCCTTGTGGCGCGGCAAGCGCGCCCTCACCCTCAATCCGAAATTAGCCGCATGGCGGCAAGATTTGGCGGCGGATATTTTAAAAGTCGCGCGCCCTGCCAGCCTTAACCCGTTAATGAATGTCGGCACGATTTTGGGCCTGACCGCTTTGGTCGGCAGTTTTGGCCCGCATGCGCTGGCCGGATATGGCATTGGCACGCGCATTGAGTTCATTATGCTGCCGATAATTTTTGCTTTCGGCACGGCCCTGACAACCATTGTCGGCACAAATATCGGGGCGGGAAATTATGACCGTGCCGAAGCAGCCGGGCTTTATGGTGTCGCTTGCTCAGCCATTTTATGCGGCACGGCGGGCGGCTTGCTGGCCTTGTTTCCAAATAGCTGGATACCGATTTTCACCGATGATGCGGCGGCCTTCGCCATTGCCCGCGATTATATTCGTATTGTCGGCCCGGCTTATGCGTTTCTCGGCATTGGGCTGGTTCTGTATTTCGCCAGCCAAGGCGCAGGCACAATGACCTGGCCGATACGGGCGCAAATTTTGCGCTTTGTGCTATCGGTTGGCGGCGCATCACTGCTGGTGCATCAATTCGGCTTCGGCCTCAATGCGGTGTTCATCACCACTGTTGTCGCGCTGGCGCTGTATGCGGGTATTATTTCAGTGGCAGTGTTCAGGGGGGCATGGCGGTAAAAGCAAAGCCGGCGCGCCTCCAAAGGGGCAAGGCACACTAAG
>CBFIHY010000054.1:0-10220 GCA_965662315.1 Alphaproteobacteria bacterium | reverse complement strand
CTATAAAATCACCGGTGCCAACACCTATAGTGAAAACATGCTGTTCATTTTCTCAGCCGGCAATTCGGGCCGTTACTGCCCCGATAAGCGTATTCAGGAATGTTCTTTTTATCCGGCCATTGTCCACCGCGTCCGCGCCTTGGGCGATGAAGACACGGAAGCCTATTTATGGGTCGGCTCACTGACCGATGATGGCACGGCGCTGGCCGATTACAGTCACTCGGCCGGTGATATGGGCGCTGACTTTATTGTCGCGCATGATGATGTTCTTTCCGCCGGTGACTTGGCCGGCACATCATTTGCCGCGCCGCGAGTGGCCGGAGCGGCGGCTTTAATTCGGCATAAATTTCCGGGCCTTGATGGCTTTCAATTAAAAAGCCTGCTGCTCAGCACGGCCACGGATATTGGCGAAGAAGGGGTTGATGAGATTTACGGCTCGGGCAAATTAAATCTCGATAATGCGCTCAGCCCGCAAGGGGAGTTGACGGCAGAATGATGATGCGTGTTCTTCTTACCGTTTTCTTGGTTTCCGGTTTCGGCATCAGCGCAGCGCAAGCGGCCGATAAACGCGCCCGATATAAGGCGTCAGATAACCCCATCGCTGTTTCCGATTGGCAATTATTGTCTTTGCAAGCGGCGTCCGAGCATAATGGTTCGGATGTTTGGAGCGGCAAGTTTACCGGCCTTAATGGGCGCAATTACAATGCGCAAAGCTTTTACACGCCGACCAATCAGCCATTTTCAGCGAAAGCGGTTTTTGCCCGCACCGGCAATTCTGCCCTGACGTGGGTTTTACCGCTAGGGCTGGATGCCGGTTATCAAGCGCGGCTTTATCAGGCGGAGCCGCTGTTAACGCTTGGCGGCGGCGCGGCCTTGCGCTTGGGACGCCATTCCATGCTCAGCCTACGACTTGATAATATTGTCCGCCTTGGCGGTAAAATTGCCGAGCAAGCCTGCTATGACGTTTATCGGCGGCAATTTCATTGCGGCACCGGCCTTGCATGGACTGATTATAAAAACAGCAATTTTGATCGACGCGGCAGCATGGCGACAGCGCATA
Organism: Alphaproteobacteria bacterium; assembly: GCA_965662315.1. Taxonomy (GTDB): domain Bacteria; phylum Pseudomonadota; class Alphaproteobacteria; order RS24; family RS24; genus UBA8337. The sequence continues at coordinate 9,160 of CBFIHY010000054.1, read as the reverse complement.
TTAAGTTGCGCTTCACCCATCGCTTTTCATTTTAATCAGAACATTAAATCGGCAATTTTGCGGCGGTGATAGCGCGCATCGCCGTGCAGGGCACAGCCCATAATGGCGCGGCGACGATAAAGCTGCGCATCGCAATCATAGGTAAAACCAAAACCGCCATGAAACTGAATGGCGCGGTCGGCGGCAAAAGAATAAGCCGAACCGGCTTCCGCCTTGGCCATATGCACCGCCATTTCGCCCTCGCCCTGCGCACCGAAAACATGCGCCGCAGAATAAAGATGCGAACGGGCTTTTTCATAGGCCTGATGCGCATCGACGATTGTGTGCTTCAAAGATTGATAGGAGCCGATAAGCTTGCCGAATTGCTTGCGGGTCTTCAAATAATCCAGCGTATATTCGATGCACGCAAACGTGCCGCCACACATATCGGCCGCCCATAATAAAGACGCGGTTTGCTCAATATGGGCCAGCGTATCGGATGCCATATCGACCGGCATCAGTGCCGTCTCGTCCAGTTCCAAGCCTTCCAAATCCAGCGCATAGGCACGCTGCGTATCATCAATGATTTTTTCGCGGCGCATCCGCCCGTCAAGCGCTTGCGCCGGAATAATCACCAGCGCCGGCCGGCGATCCAAGGCAATTGAGGCGACCACAATGTCTGCGCTAGCCGCATGCAAGACTAAAAACTTCTTACCGCTCAAACGCAGCTTGCCATCGGTTTTTTGTGCGCTGACGCCAAGATTTTCCAAATTCCAATCGGCATGGTCTTCGCACAATGCCAAGCTGGCCGCCGCACCGGCGGCCAATTTCGGCAGATATTCTTCTTTTTGCGCATCCGACCCGCCGCGCACCAAAGCCTGCGCCGCCAACACAGTGGGCAGAAACGGCGTGTTCATTAAGGTACGGCCCATATGCTCAACCAAAGGCACCAGCTCGCCCATGCCCAAACCAATGCCGCCGTAATTTTCCGGCACGCCAATGCCCAGCCAACCCAGCTCGGCAATTTCGTTCCATAAAGCCGGCTCATAGCCGGTTTCATCTTCGATGAGACTGCGCACTTTATCGACCGGCGATTTATCGCGACAAAACGCTTCCGCCACTTCCAATAATTGCGCTTGTTCTTCGCTCAAGCCAATGCGCGGCGCCATGCGCGCGTTATCAAATGCGGACATGGCTTAACCTTTCGGCAGGCCGAGCACATGCTCGCCAATAATATTGCGCTGAATTTGCGAGGTGCCGCCACCAATGGTTGCGGAAAATGAGTTCAAATAGCCACGCTGCCAGACCCCGTCATCATGCGCGTTTTCATCGCCGACATAATAAGCCGCGCGCGTGCCTTGCAAGGTAATGGCGAAAGCATTGAGCCGTTGATAAAAATCAGTGCTGGCCAATTTCGAGCCAAGTGCCAGCGACATTGGCCGGTCTTGCGCCAATGGCTGAATTTTATCGCGGCGGCTGTTCAAGCCCAATGACCGCGCCTCGGTCATCAGTGCGACCAATTCTTCACGCACGGCCGGGTCTTCAATCGCCGGTTTGCCGTTTAATTGAGCTTTGCGGGCCAGGCCGATAATATCGCTGGGGTCAGCCATCATCATCACATGGCCACCGGCTTGGCCGGAGCGCGCGCCGCGTTCATATTCAAGCGTTTGCATGGCGATGAGCCAGCCCTCGCCTTCGCTGCCCATCAGGCAGTCGGCGGGAATACGCGCATCGGTAAAAAACGTTTGGGTGAAGCCGTATTCGCCGGTCAATTTTCTGATCGGCACGGTCTCGACGCCTTGATTTTTCATCGGCGCGAGGAAAAAGCTCAACCCTTTATATTTGTTTTCCGCTTCCGGATTGGTGCGCGCCAGCAAAATCATGAAGTCGGCATAATTGCCCTGCGTCGTCCATATTTTAGAGCCGTTAATGACATATTCATCGCCATCTTTAACGGCGCGGGTTTGCGCATTGCCCAAATCAGAGCCGTGTTCGGGTTCTGAAAAGCCCTGACACCAAATTTCTTCAGCCGATAAAATGCCTTTAATATAGCGTTGCTTTTCTTCTTCAGAGCCGCGGTCAATCAATAGCGGGCCGGTCCAATTCAAGCCGATGGCGTTGAGCATAATCGGCGTTTGTGCTTTGGCCATGACTTTGGTCGCCGCATCTTGAAACGCCGGATGCAAACCGCCGCCGCCATATTCTTTCGGCCAATGCGCGCCCAAATAGCCTGCCTCATAAACCTTGTTTTGCCAGTCGCGCAAAAAATTAAATTGTTGGTCAGTGCCGACTTCCATGAAGGTCAGCGGCAGCATGAAATCGGTTTCACGCGGCGCGTTTTCTTTCACCCATGCCGTTGCCTCGGCGGTAAACGCGGTCAAATCCTGTTGGTCAAACTCGCTATTGGTATCGGCCATAACAATCTCCCTTTGGCTGATACTATGCGGTAAAGCGCCGGTCTTGCCAAGCATGCGCCAAACAGGTGCGGCATTGTGGCCATTTCCCCTATCCAATTTCAAACGCCGCGATATAATGCCCGCAGCAAAAGGAGATGCGTGATGAAAAAAATGATGGATTATATGGAAGAAGCCAACGCCATTGTGCCGCGCATAAGCGGGCCGGAAGCGGTCAGCCATGTCAGCGATAATGATGCCGTGTTCATTGATGTGCGCGACCAATATATGATTGCCGAAAGCGGCACGATTGATGGCGGGCATCACATTCCGCGCGGGCTTTTCGAGTTTGTTGCCGATGAAGACAGCCCGATGTTCAATCCGGTTTTTGACAAATCAAAAACTTTTTATCTGATTTGCGGCGCCGGCGGCATGGCCGCGCTGGCCGGCAAGACGATGAAAGATATGGGCTTTGAAAACGTCGTCAATATTGGCGGCTTTGACGAGTGGAAAGAAGCCGGCGGTCCGGTTAAATCCTAGGCGCTTTGCTTTTGGCTGCTTTTTTCGGAGGGGCCAATGACCATCACGATTTGGGGCGCCGGAACGACACGCACATTACGGCCGATTTGGATGGCCGAAGAATTGCAGCTGGATTATCAGTTAAAGCCGATTGGCCCACGCACCGGTGAAACCCAAACCGATGATTTCACCGCGCTCAATCGCAAACAGAAAATTCCGTTCATGGTCGATAATGATATCGCCTTATCGGAAAGCCTGAGCATTGCGCGCTATTTGCGCGATGCCTATCCCGCCGCCACGGTATATACACCCGACACGCCGGCCGCACGCGCCAAGGAAGATGAATGGTGCAACTATATTTATGGCGAATTGGATGAGACGTCGCTTTACGTCATCAGACGGCATGGGGATTTGACCGATATTTATGGCGCCGCGCCGCAAGTGGTGCGCGCCACCGAGGCTTATTTAGAGCGCCATTTGGCGGTGATTGAACACCATATTGCCGGTCGAGACGCCTTATTGGATGGCGGTTTCGGACTGGCCGACATTATGCTGGTCTCATGCATTGATTGGGCCGTGTTTTACGATATTGACGTGGCCTCGGCGATTTTGGACTATCGTCATATCATTGCGCAGCGCCCGGCATTTGAAAAAGCCATGCAGATTAATTATGGCGGCAGTATGGGCAACAAAAATGGAGCCGAAAATGGGACCACTTGACGGTGTTAAAGTGCTCGATCTGACCAGCATGGTATCGGGGCCGATGGGGACGATGCTTTTGGCCGATCAAGGGGCGGAAGTGATTAAAGTTGAGCCGCTGCACGGCGAACAATTACGCCATTTGGCGCCGCCGCATAATGGCGTGAACGCGCCGTTTTACAGCTGTAATCGCGGCAAAAAATCCATCGCCTTGGATTTAAAGTCCGATGATGGCAAAAAAATATTGCTGCAATTGGCTGCTGAGGCAGATATTTTCGTACAAAATTTTCGCCCCGGCGCGATTGAGCGCATGGGCTTTGCTGAGCCGGTGCTGCGCGCGCTGAACGAAAGATTGATTTATGTATCGATTAGCGGTTTTGGCGATAGCGGCCCTTATGCCCAAACGCGGGTTTATGATCCGGTCATTCAAGCCCTATCAGGCGCCACCGATATTCAAGCCGACCGCGCCACCGGGCGACCGCAAATGTTTCGTATCATCATTGCCGATAAAGTGACGTCACTGACCTGGTCGCAAGCGGCGACAGCGGCGCTTTATGCGCGCGAAAAAACCGGCACGGGCGAGCATATTCGCTTATCCATGCTGGATACGATGATTTCGTTTTTTTGGGCCGAAGGCATGTCCGGTCTGGTTTACGGCGAAAAAGAATTTGATGTTCGCAAGCTGCAAGGCACGCAAGACCTGATTTATAAGGCCAAAGACCGCTATATCACCGCCGGCGCGGTATCGGATGCCGAATGGAAAGGCATGTGCCGCGCCTTAAAGCGCGAAGACTGGCTGGAAGATGAACGCTTTATTACCGCTTCCGACCGCGTCGCCAATGCCGGTGACCGCAAACAAATAACCGGCGAGGAAATTGCCAAATGGGATAGCGGTGAATTATTGGCCCGTTTTCAGGAAGAAGGCGTGCCTTGCGCGCCCTTATTGGACCGCATGGAATTAATGGCGCATGAGCAGATTTTGGCCAATGGTTCAATTGAACGCGCCGTGCATGAGGGGTTTGGCGAAGTGCGCCAAGCGCGTCCCGCTGCACGGTTTGAGCAGCAAACCATTGCTCAAACGCAACCGGCACCAAAACTGGGACAACATGGCCGCGAGATTTTGACCGATTTGGGTTTTGATGAAGCGCGCATTGAAAGCTTGATTGAAAACGGCACGCTGAATATCGCATCATAATTGACAGTCGCCGCCGCGCATGCAGGATAAATTAAAGACGAGGTACAATAGGGGAAAGCCATGAGCCTAACAGTTGAAAAATCGGATGCCAGTTGCGGGGCCTTGGTCACCGGTGTTGATTTGCGCCAAGAAATTTCAGCCGATTTGGCCGGAGAATTGCGCGCCATTTGGTTGGAAAACAAAGTCATTGCCTTTCCCGACCAGCAATTGAGCGATGATGATTTGGAACGCTTTACCTTGGCTTTTGGTGAATTCGGCGAAGACCCGTTTTTCGGCCATATTGACGGGCATGAAAACATTGCTGCCATTCAAAGAAATGCCGATGAAACAACGCCGATTTTTGCCGAAGCTTTTCACTCCGATTGGAGCTTTTTGGACGTGCCGCCGGCCGGCACATGCCTTTTCGGCATCACCATTCCGCCGCATGGCGGCAATACTTTATTTGCCGACCAAGTAACCGCTTATGAGCGTCTGCCCGATGCGATGCGCGATAAGGCCGATAAAATCACCGCCATTCATTCGGCTGAATTGGGCTATGCGCCGACCGGTGCTTATGGCGATGCCGACCAGGATAGCGGCCGCTCGATGAAAATCATTCCCAGCGAAAAGGCGCGTGAAAAACGCGAGCACCCTTTTGTGCGCACCCATCATGAAACCGATAATCGCGCTTTATTTTCTTCCGCTGCCTATATTCAAGGCTTCACCGATATGGAAAAAGAAGAAAGCGACGCGCTGCTGATTGAGTTTTATGGTCATCAGACCGATGAGGCGTTTATCTATTCGCATAAATGGTCGAAAGACATGCTCATCATGTGGGATAATCGCTCGCTTTTGCACGCGGCAACCGGCGGTTATGATGGCTATGACCGTCTATTGCACCGCACGACGATTGCCGATACGCAGTTTTAAGCGACCTCAATAACCAGCACTTCGCTATCGCTTTTGGCCGTTAGCGCAACCGCGTCATGGCCTTCAACCGTTACCGCATCGCCGCGCTTGGCATTGATATCACCGATTGCCATCTCGCCTTCGGAAACCAAAATATAAGCGCGACCTGAAATTGCATGGCTTAGGTTTTGCCCTTCGCGCATCTGGCCGGCATAAATTTTGGCTGTCTTATTGTTAATCTGCAGCGGCGCTTGCCCGTCGCCCGATACCAATAAGGGCAGTTGCCCATCAACCGGCTGGCGCGGAAATTCGGCACTGTCCCAGCGCGGCTCAAATCCGCTTGCATCGGGCTTTATCCAAATTTGGAATAAATTTGTCTCTTCATCTTCGAGATTATATTCCGAATGTTGAATGCCGGTGCCGGCGCTCATCACTTGCACATCGCCGGCCATTGTACGGCCCTTATTGCCTTGGCTGTCTTCATGGCTAATGGCCCCGCGGCGCACATAAGTAATGATTTCCATATCGCTATGGCCATGCGGTGCAAAGCCGGTTTGCGGCTGAATGATATCATCATTAATCACCACCAAATCGCCGAAATGCGGCTTTTGCGGATTGATGTAATTGCCGAAAGAAAAATGATGCCGCGCTTCCAGCCAGTCAAAACTGGCGCGGCCCAATTCCTCATAAGGATAATAATGCAACATGATTTACGCCTTTCTATATGAGAGACATATAGGAAGCCGCGAGGCGATTTCCAAGCAACAAAACTTATTATCCGACCTGTTTATCCGGCCGCTTAATCAATCCTATGCGCCGTCATCAAAGCCGATAAAGCGCGCCGCTTCGGCCAGTTTTTTGCGCTCTGAAACCACTGCATTGGCCGGAAACGCCTCATCCGGCCAGCCCAAAGCCACCGCTTTCATAATCACTTGATCATCGGCAATACCGGCATGTTCGCGCACCACCGGCGATTGCATAATGCCTTGCGAATTAATCACCGCGCCCAGCCCGCGCGACCAAGCGGCATTGACCAAAGCGGTGGTCACCGCGCCGCAATCAAAGGCCGTATCATCGCTATCAGCCAATTCGCGATCATAGGTAATGATGATGCAAACCGGCGCATCGAATTGACGAAAGCCGCGCAGCACCCAATCTTGGCGCGCCTCTTTATCTTCGCGCGCAATGCCCATTGCAGAAAACAGCTGCTTGGCGACACCGACTTGCCGGTCGCGATGCTGGCCTTCAAAAGCTTTGCCGATACGAAATTCACGCGAATGCGGCACACCGGCAAGATTACGCTCCGTATTGCCGGCCCGAATTTTGTCCAGCACATCGCCCGTCACCACGGTGAAATTCCAAGGCTGGGTATTCATCGAAGATGGCGAGCGCATGGCCAAAGCCAAGACTTCTTCAATCAGCTTTTGCGGCACTTTTTTATCTTGATAGCCGCGAATGCTGCGGCGCCCGAGGACGACATCATCATAATTCATTTTTGTTTTACCTTTCTGCGAGACTTAATTCTTCTGCTCAATTATTCCGCTTAATTATTCCGCTTAATTATTCCGCTTAATCATTCCACCATGGCTGCTCGGAATAAGGGCGAATATCAACTTCACTGCTCCATGCCGAGCGGTGCTGATGCGCGATATGATAATAAGTTTCCGCCACTTTTTCCGGCAGCACCAACATATCTTTGCCATTGCCCCGTTCTTCCAGCAATTTTTGATACATTTCAGGGCCCAGTAATTTACCGATTGTATCGGGCGCTTCGATGGGCGCATCGATATAAATATGGCAAATATGAATGCCCTTAATCGACAATTCCGCATTCAGCGATTGGCACAACATACGCCGTCCGCCAATGGCCGCCGCATGCGCGTGCTGACCGGCATTGCCGCGCATCGCCGAGGTGGCCGATGTGACAAGAATTTTACCGCCGCCGCGCGCTTCCATAATCGGGGCCAGCGTTTTGGCCACGCGAAACAGCGCAAAGCTCGTCATCCGCCAGCCCAATTCAAATAATTTATATGAGGTATCGGCCAATGTGCGGTCGCCAAATTGTGCGCCGAGATTAAACAGCACCACTTCAATCGGCCCTTCATTTTTCTCAATATCGGCAATCAGATCTTCAATCGCATTATCTTCCACCGCATTCAGTAAGCGGCCAACCGCGCTGCCGCCGCTCTCATTAACCTCATCAACCAGCTTGTTCAATCCGGCCTCATCGCTGCGCCGCACCAACACCGTGTGATAGCCCTCTTTGGCAAATTTTTTGCCGACATTGCCGCCAATACCGGCACCGGCGCCTAAAATAAGACATACGGGTTTTTGGCTCATATCATCCTCCTCGCATCGCACATAAGTGCCACGCATCTTCCATCCCTGTTTGCGATATTCAAGCCTTTTGGGGACGGCAACGCAATAGACGGGTGGCTTGTGGCAAGTGTTTTGCTACTATGGGAATGAATGAGGAGACCCAAATGAGTAAAAAACCGATGCGCTTGCGCCGTTCCCAACTGGCTGTGCCGGGCGTCAGTGAAAAAATGCTGACCAAAGCGGCAGCCTCCAATGCCGACCATGTGTTTTGCGATTTGGAGGATGCGGTGGCGCCGTCTGCCAAGCCGGGCGCGCGCGATACCATTGCCGACGCGCTGAATAATCTCGATTGGGGCAAGAAAGTGCGCTGTGTGCGGGTCAATGATGTGGGGACGCAATGGTGTTATGAAGACATCATCACCATTGTCGAAAAGGCCGGCAAAAACCTCGATACGATTATGCTGCCAAAACCGCTTAATGCCGGTGATGTGCAATTTGCCGACACGCTTTTGAGCCAGCTGGAAATGAAGCTGGGCCTGCCGCATAAAATCGGCCTTGAAGTGCTGATTGAAGAAGTCGAGGCGATGCAAAATATCAAAGAGATTGCCAATAGTTGTGAGCGATTGGAATGCATGATTTTCGGCATGGGAGACTATGCGGCCAGCCAAGGTCTGGTGATGGAAAATATCGGTCTGTCGGAAAACTATCCCGGCGATATCTTCCATTATCCGCGCTATCATCTGACCATTGCCGCGCGCGCTGCCGGTCTTGATGCGGTGGACGGGCCTTTTGTTGATTTCAAAAATGACGCGGTCTATCGGGTCGAGTGCCAACGCGCCCTGACATTGGGCATGGTCGGCAAATGGGCCATTCATCCGTCGCAAATCGAACCGGCGCTGGAAGTGTTTTCACCCAATCAAAACGATGTCGATTTCGCCCGAGAGGTTATCGATGTTTACGAAAAAGCCGCCGCCGAAGGTCTCGGCTCGGTTGGCCATAAAGGCGTGATGGTTGACGCCGCCTCAGCCCGCCTGTTTCAAAACACGGTCGACCGCGCTGATTTGATTGGCATGTAAGCACAAGCGAAAGGCCATCTCGCCATCGGGCCAAACCAAAGATTTGGCCATTTTGGTGAAAGTCGAGGTCAGCAGTGAGCCTTGGACAATCG
>CBFIHY010000053.1:0-10224 GCA_965662315.1 Alphaproteobacteria bacterium | reverse complement strand
GCTGGAAAACTCAGCCCGCAAATCCGGATAATCAGACCCGCCCATGCCGGTGCCGGTCGGATCACCTGTTTGCGCCATAAAGCCGTCAATCACGCGGTGAAAGACGATGCCGTCATAAAACTTCTCACCAATCAGCGTTTTGATACGCTCAACATGGTTCGGCGCGAGGTCATCGCGCAATTTGATTTTTACCGTACCGGTTTTCAATTCCAACAACATAATAGACTCCTTTTTGCTGGCAGCATGAGCCTCATTCATTGACGAAAGCGGTACAGCCATTAATCCAATAAGCATGGCTATAGCAGTTAGGTAACGCATGAGTTTCTCCTACTAAACGTTTGTATTTATTTAAATTTCTTCGATAACAGATTGCGGCACAAAGGGGCTGATATCACCCCCCATGGCAAGAATTTGCCGTACCAAAGTTGATGACACAAAGCTCACTTCAGGCGCGGCCGGAAGAAAGATTGTCTCAATTTCAGGCGCCATTGAGCGGTTCATTGAGGTCATTTGCGCTTCATATTCATAATCAGCGGCGGTGCGCAGCCCGCGCACAATAATATTGGCCCCATGTTTACGCGCTACATCGACCAAAAGCTCATTAAATGACACCACTTCGAGAACGACGCCCTTGTCTTTCGCAACCGAGGCCGTTTCCGCCTCAATCATCTTTTGCCGTTGCTCAAAAGTAAAAACCGGCGTTTTGGTGGCGCTCACGCCAATACCGACAATCAGCTTATCGACGACGCTGAAAGAGCGCTTGATAATATCAACGTGACCATTGGTAATCGGGTCAAAACTGCCCGGATACAGCCCTACACGCATGATTTATGCCTCTCCATCGGTTGCCGCACCGTCATCTGTGCTGCCATCGCTATCGTCACCGGCTTCTGCATCTACTTCCGCGTCGATTTCGCCATCTTCATCGTCGGTAGCATCCCCCAAATGTGCGACAGATACAACCTTCGCATCTTCCTCGGTTTTGAAAATCGTCACGCCTTGCGTATTACGGCCGGCAATGCGGATATCATCAATCGGACAGCGAATAAGCGTGCCACCATTGGTTACCAGCATAATTTGGTCGGTTTCCTCCACCGGAAACGCCGCCAGCAAATCGCCGTTACGCTCAGTTACCGTCATTGCGATAATGCCCTTACCGCCGCGCCCGGACACACGATATTCATAGGCTGAAGAGCGCTTGCCATAGCCGTTTTCGCTAACCGCCAAGATAAACTGCTCTTTGGCACCCATTTCTGCATAACGCTCCGGCGACAAAGCCACTTCTTCCGTGGTTTCGATGTCCTCATCGATGGCAATATCTTCGCCTTCGCTTTCCTCACCTGTCGCAGCACGGCGCATGGCGGCGGCCTGCTTCAGATAAGTGGCGCGTTCGGCCGGCGTGGCGTCGCTACCGCGCAATATAGCCAATGAAATGACACTGGCACCCTCATCCAGCCTGATGCCGCGGACGCCGGTTGAATTTCGGCTGCGGAACACGCGCACTTTATCAACCGGAAAACGAATGGCGCGGCCACTCGAACTGGTCAACAGCACATCATCATCTTCCGAACAGGTTTCAACGCCGATAATGCGCTCGCCCTCGCCCGGTTTCATAGCAATTTTGCCGTTGCGGTTAATCTGAGTAAAGTCTGACAAATCATTACGCCGCACATTACCGAAGCTGGTCGCAAACATGACGTTCAAATCGCCCCATGTTTCTTCGTCAGATGGTAGCGCCATAATATCGGCAATCGTCTCGCCTTCATCCAATGGCAGCAAATTAACCAAGGCTTTGCCTTTGGATTGCGGACTGCCGGCCGGCAGCTTCCAGACTTTCATTTTATAAACCATGCCGGTGGTCGAGAAGAACAGAACCGGCTGGTGCGTATTGGCGACAAAAATACGACTGACAAAATCCTCGTCCTTGGTTGCCATACCGGCGCGGCCCTTACCGCCTCGCCGTTGCGCCCGATAGGTCGATAGCGGCACACGCTTGATATATCCGGCATGACTGACCGTCACCACCATATCCTCTTGCGGGATAAGCGATTCATCATCCACTTCGCCATCATGCTCGATAAATTCAGAGCGGCGCGGTGTCGCAAATTCTTCGCGCACTTCCGCCAATTCGGTTTGAATAATCGCCATCACCCGCTCGCGGCTGCGCAAAATATCCAGCAAATCAGCAATCTGGTCGCCCAGTTCTTTCAACTCATCGCCGATTTCATCGCGGCCCATAGCTGTCAGACGTTGCAAACGCAGTTCCAAAATAGCCCGCGCCTGCGCCTCACTGAGAACATAAGTGCCGTCATCAGCCACCCGATGCAGCGGATCATCAATCAGCGCAACAAGCTCGGCGACATCCTGTGCCGGCCATTTGCGCTCCATCAGCTGTTTGCGCGCATCTTGCGGCGACGGCGCTTTGCGGATAAGCGCAATAACTTCATCAATATTTGAGACGGCAATCGCCAGACCGACCAAAACATGGGCGCGGTCGCGGGCTTTATTCAGCTCAAATTTAGAGCGACGGGTCACCACTTCTTCGCGGAAGGCAATAAACGCCTCCAGCATTTGCCGCAAATTCATTAATTGCGGGCGGCCATTATTCAGCGCCAACATATTGGCACCGAAACTGGTTTGCAGTTGCGAGTAGCGATAAAGCTGGTTCAACACCACATCGGGGACGGCATCGCGCTTCAATTCAACGACAACGCGCATACCGTCACGGTCGCTCTCATCGCGCAAATCGGCAATGCCTTCAATGGTCTTTTCGCGCACCAATTCGGCAATTTTCTCAATCATCGAGGCTTTGTTCACCTGATAGGGAATTTCGGTGATGATAATCGCTTCGCGGTCTTTACGAATTTCTTCTACCGATGCGCGGCCCCGCATAATGATGGAACCACGGCCGGTCATAACCGAAGATTTGGAACCGCTATAGCCCAAAATAAGCGCGCCGGTCGGGAAGTCCGGGCCGGGCACAATTTGCAGCAATTCGTCGTCGGTCAGCTCATCTCTTTCGATAATCGCCTGCGCCGCATCAATCAATTCGCCAAGGTTATGCGGCGGCACATTGGTCGCCATACCAACGGCGATACCATTGGCACCATTAACCAGCAAATTCGGGAAACGGGCCGGCAATACCACCGGCTCGCGTTCGGAATTATCATAATTGTCTTGGAAGTCGACGGTGTCTTTATCGATATCTTGCAGCAGAGCAGCCGCCGGTTTGGCCATGCGCACTTCAGTGTAACGCATCGCAGCAGGCGGGTCGCCATCAACCGAACCGAAATTGCCCTGCCCGTCGAGCAGCGGCAAGCGCATGGAGAATTCCTGCTCCATACGCACCAAAGCATCATAAATCGACTGGTCACCATGCGGGTGATATTTACCGATAACATCGCCGACCACGCGGGCCGATTTACGATACGGCTTGTTATATTCGTAACCGTTCTCATTCATTGAGAACAAAATACGGCGGTGAACCGGTTTCAAACCGTCGCGCACATCCGGCAAAGCACGCGAAACAATCACGCTCATCGCATAATCAAGATAGGAGGTTTTCATCTCCTCTTCGATGCTTATCGGCTCGACGTCGCCTTCATCTTCGGGCGGTTGCGGCGGCTCACTGCCACCATCATTATTGCCGCCATCATCTCCACCATCCTCGGTCGGAAGACCTTCTTCAACAGGTGTTTCGGCCGCTTCCGCTTCGACGATATCGTCTTCTGTTTCGTTCTGATTTTCCGGTTCGTCGGTCAAAATTTAACTTTCATTGAGCGACCGGAAAGGTCGCTTTCATATTACAAAAATATAACATTTAAACAGCAATGGGGACACTGAAATCAGCGCCCCCATTCACAGGATAAGCTATTGTTTTTAAACCGCTTTATTTCCTAAAAAGGAATATCATCATTGATGTCGCCACCGCCGCCGCCAACAGCCGCCATTGGTGCCGAATCGCCGCCGACAGCTTGGAAATCACCACCGCTATTGCGGGTATCGAGCATCGTCATAACGCCGCCATAATTCTGCAAAACCACCTCGGTTGAGTAGCGGTCATTGCCATTATCGTCTTGCCATTTGCGGGTTTGCAGCTGGCCTTCAATGTAAACCTTTGAGCCTTTTTTCAAATATTGCTCAGCAATACGGCACAGGCCCTCTGAGAAAATAACCACGCGGTGCCATTCGGTTTTCTCACGCCGTTCACCGGAGTTCTTATCGCGCCAGTTTTCACTTGTCGCGACGCTGAGATTGACAACCGGACGGCCATCTTTAGTGCTCCGCACATCCGGGTCTGCCCCAAGATTGCCGACCAAAATCACTTTATTGACGCTTCCTGCCATGATGCTTTCTCCTTGTTGTTCTGACACCCTATGTGAATCGACCATTTACGCCTATCGCTGTCACCCCACCCGCTTCTTATTGCTGTGGATATATCCACCATGTGCCCCGCGTGACGAAATGGCGTTTTGTCAAAAGCTGAAACAGGGCTAAATTATTTTCAGAAACAGGAAACAACATGCCACCCCGTAAAACCACCCAAGCCCCTCAGGCCAAACAAATTCGCATTGTCGGCGCACGCGAGCATAATTTGAAAAATGTCTCGCTGGATCTGCCACGTGACAAGCTGATTGTGGTCACCGGCCTATCCGGTTCGGGCAAAAGTTCACTGGCATTTGATACGATTTATGCGGAAGGTCAGCGCCGATATGTCGAAAGCCTGTCGGCCTATGCGCGGCAGTTTTTGGAGATGATGCAAAAGCCGGATGTCGACCAGATTGACGGCCTGTCACCGGCGATTTCCATTGAGCAGAAAACCACATCGCGTAATCCGCGCTCAACCGTCGGCACGGTAACCGAGATATTTGACTATTTGCGGCTGCTTTATGCGCGCGTCGGCATCCCCTATTCACCTGCCACCGGCCTGCCGATTGAAAGTCAAACGGTCAGTGAAATGGTCGATAAGGTTATGGCGTTGCCGGAAGGCACAAGACTGTATTTGCTGGCACCGATTGTGCGCGGTCGCAAAGGCGAATATCGCCGTGACTTTGCTGAATTACAAAAGCGCGGCTTTCAACGCGTCAAAGTCGATGGTGAATATTACGAAATCAGCGAGGTGCCGACCCTCGATAAAAAGCTGAAGCACGATATTGATGTGGTGGTTGACCGCTTGGTGGTCAAACCAGACCTCGGCAATCGCGTGGCCGATTCCATGGAAGTGGCACTCGGGCTGACAGACGGCATTGCCGTGGCTGAAATGGCCGATAAGAAAAAGGATGAAAAAGAAGCGCAGCGCATCATCTTCTCAGCCCGATTTGCCTGTCCGGTTTCCGGCTTTACGATTGACGAGATTGAACCGCGATTGTTTTCATTCAACAATCCGTTTGGCGCTTGTCCGTCTTGCGATGGCCTCGGCACGCAGTTTTTCATCGACCCGATAGCGGTGGTGCCGGATGGCGGCCTGACCTTGTATAAGGGGGCGATTGCCCCTTGGTCGAAAACCTCCTCGCCCTATTACACCCAAACGCTGGAAGCCTTGGCTCGCCATTATGGCTTTAAAATGAGCGATGTGTGGAATGACCTACCGAAAAAAGCCAAAGATGTTGTTCTGCATGGCACAGGCGACGAAGTCATTACATTTGAATATGATGACGGCCTGCGCAGTTATAAAACCAAAAAGCCGTTTGAAGGCGTCATTCCCAATCTGGAACGGCGCTATCGCGAAACCGACAGTAATTGGGCGCGCGAAGAGATTGAGAAATTCCAATCAGTCACCAATTGCGACGCTTGCGGCGGCTATCGGTTAAAGCCGGAAGCTTTGGCCGTGAAAATCGCTGATTTACATGTCGGCGAAGTGGCGCATATGTCCATTCGCGGGGCCGAAGACTGGTTCAATAAACTTGAGAAAAAGCTCAATGCGAAGCAAAAGCAAATCGCCGTACGCATTTTGAAAGAAATTCGCGAGCGGCTGAAATTTCTCAATGATGTCGGCCTGGAATATCTCACCCTGTCTCGCAATAGCGGCACATTATCGGGTGGTGAAAGCCAACGTATTCGCCTTGCCTCGCAAATCGGCTCCGGCCTGACCGGCGTTTTATATGTGCTGGACGAGCCGAGCATTGGCCTACATCAGCGCGACAATAGCCGCTTGCTGGATACGCTGACCCGCCTGCGCGATCTCGGCAATACGGTGGTTGTGGTCGAACATGATGAAGAAGCGATTATGACTGCCGACCATGTTGTCGATATTGGCCCGGGTGCCGGTATTCATGGCGGCGAAGTGATTGCTGAAGGCACACCTAAGAAAATCATCTCGACCAAGAAAAGCCTGACCGGTCAATATTTATCGGGGGCGCTGGAAGTGCCGGTTCCGAAAAAGCGCCGCGAAACAAATGCCCGCAAATGCATTACCGTTAAGGGCGCACGCGGCAATAATTTGAAAAATGTCAGCGCCGAAATTCCGCTTGGCACATTTACCTGCGTTACCGGCGTGTCAGGCGGCGGCAAATCAACATTGCTGATTGATACGCTTTATAAATCACTGGCCCGCAAGCTGAATAATGCGCGCGCCACACCGGCCGAGCATGACACGATTGACGGGCTGCATTTGCTCGACAAAGTGATTGATATTGACCAATCGCCGATTGGACGGACGCCGCGCTCCAACCCCGCTACCTATACCGGCGCCTTTACGCCGATACGCGAATGGTTTGCCGGTCTGCCGGAAGCCAAGGCGCGCGGCTATAAGCCGGGCCGTTTCTCGTTTAACGTTAAAGGCGGTCGCTGCGAGACCTGCCAAGGCGATGGCGTGATAAAAATCGAGATGCACTTCTTGCCCGATGTTTATGTGGAATGCGATAGCTGCAACGGGAAACGCTATAATCGCGAAACGCTGGAAGTCAGGTTCAAGGATAAGTCGATTGCCGATGTCTTGGACATGACGGTTGATGAAGCGGCCGATTTCTTTAAAGCGGTGCCGATGGTGCGCGATAAAATGGTGACGCTGCAGCGCGTCGGCCTTGGCTATATCAAAGTCGGCCAGCAAGCCACCACCCTGTCCGGCGGCGAGGCGCAGCGCGTAAAGCTGGCCAAGGAATTATCCAAACGGGCCACCGGACGGACGCTGTATATTCTGGACGAACCGACAACCGGCCTGCATTTTCACGATGTTGCCAAATTACTGGAGGTGCTGCATGAGCTGGTCGATAGCGGCAATACGGTGGCGGTGATTGAGCATAATCTGGAAGTGATTAAAACCGCTGATTGGATTATTGATATCGGCCCTGAAGGCGGCGATGGCGGCGGTGAGATTGTTGCCAGTGGCACGCCTGAAGCCGTCGCTAAAGTAAAGAAAAGCTATACCGGCCAATATCTTGCGCCAATGCTGAAACCGAAAAAACCTATTGCCAAAAAAGCTGCTGCCGAATAACCTGAAAATGCAAAGAAAAACAATAAGAAGGGCTGTTTTCCATGACAGTGCATACACCTATTCGCGCCGACGATGTGCGCCGTTCTTATGCCCGTTGGGCCGGACATTATGATTTCACTTTCGCGCTGTTTGGGCGCAGTTACATTAAGCGGGTGGTCAATCGACTGAATTTTGAGACTGATGGTTTTAAGGTGTTGGATGTGGGCACCGGAACCGGACTGTCATTGCCCTATTTTGCCGAAGACTTTCAGGTCACCGGCATTGATTTATCGGAAGATATGCTGTCGCGTGCGGCCAAGCGTGTGAACCGCAAGAAGCTACATAATGTGCGGGCGCTGCAAATTATGGATGCCGGTGATTTGCAATTCGCCGATGGCCATTTTGACAGCGTTTTGGCGACTTTCGTTATGTCGGTTGTGCCTGACCCGACAAAGGTTTTGAGTGAAATGGCCCGTGTCCTGCGCCCCGGTGGACGGCTATATATGTTCAATCATTTTCGCGCCGATGAAGAAGACAAGAAAATACTGGCAATGGCCGAGCGCGCCATTGCGCCGGTGTCGCGCAAAATTGGCTTTCATTCTGATTTTTGCCGGACGCACTTAAACTTTGAGGCGGTCGGGTTAAAGCTGCAAACGGAAGAAAGCTTCGGCCCGATGGGAATGTTCACTTTGCTGACGCTTCAAAAGGCCGCTCATCAATTGCCGCAGTAGTGCTTTTTTTCTAACGCCAAACCGTGTAATTGAACTGCATGAGCGATGAATTACACATTATTGGCGGCGGCTTGGCCGGGTCTGAAGCAGCATGGCAAGCCGCCGAAAGCGACGTTAGTGTGGTGCTGCACGAAATGCGTCCGGTGCGTAAAACCGATGCGCATGTGACCGATGGTTTGGCCGAATTGGTTTGCTCAAATTCTTTCCGCTCAGACGACGCGCTGACCAATGCGGTCGGCCTGCTACACGCAGAATTGCGCGAATGTGACAGCTTAATCATGAGCTGCGCCGACACCCATCAAGTGCCGGCAGGCGGCGCATTGGCGGTTGACCGCGAAGGCTTTTCGCAAGCGGTAACAGCCAAAATTGAAGCGCATCCAAACATTACCATTGCGCGCGAAGAGGTGACGGAAATTCCGGCTGATTGGCAGCAAGTCATTATCGCCACCGGCCCCCTCACCTCGCCCGCCTTGTCTGAGCTTATCGGCAAAATGACCGGTAGCGATAAGCTGGCTTTCTTCGATGCGATTGCGCCGATTATTTATCATGACAGTGTCGATATGGATATTTGTTGGCACCAGTCGCGCTATGATAAACTTGGCCCGGGCGGCAGCGGCAAAGATTACATTAACTGCCCGATGGATGAGGCGCAGTATAATGCGTTTCTTGATGCGCTGATAGAAAGCGACACGGCGGATTTTAAAGAATGGGAAGAGAACACCCCATATTTTAACGGCTGTCTGCCAATTGAAGTGATGGCAGCGCGTGGGCGCGATACGCTGCGCCATGGCCCAATGAAACCGCGTGGCCTAACCAATGCGCATAATCCCGATGTAAAACCGCATGCCGTGGTGCAATTGCGGCAAGACAATGCGCTGGGCACGCTGTTCAATATGGTC
Source organism: Alphaproteobacteria bacterium (assembly GCA_965662315.1). Classification (GTDB taxonomy): domain Bacteria; phylum Pseudomonadota; class Alphaproteobacteria; order RS24; family RS24; genus UBA8337. The sequence continues at coordinate 1,183 of CBFIHY010000053.1, read as the reverse complement.
GGCTTTCAGACCAAGCTGAAATATGGCGCACAAACAGATGTGTTCCGGCTTATTCCGGGTTTGGAAGACGCCCGCTTTGCCCGCCTTGGCGGGCTGCATCGCAATACTTTTCTCAATAGCCCAAGCCTGCTGGACGGTGAATTGCGATTGAAAGCGGCGCCGCATATTCGCTTTGCCGGACAAATAACCGGCGTTGAGGGTTATGTCGAAAGCACCACAATCGGTTTGTTGGCCGGACGTTTTGCTGCCGCGCAAATGCAGCAACAGACCTTTGAGCACCCGCCCATGACAACGGCTTTCGGCGCCTTGCTGGCGCATATTACGGTGAATGCCGACGCCAAAAGCTTTCAACCGATGAATGTCAATTTCGGACTGATGCCGGATGTCGGCATGCTGCCGCCGCCCTTGGGCGAAGACGGCAAAAAGCTACGCGGCAAAATGCGTATGCAGGCCAAGAAGCAAGCGCGGCAAAAAGCTTTTACCTCGCGCGCGCGGGGCGATTTCGCTCAATGGCGCGATGCGCTATAGGCAAATGCGCTAAGCAGGCTGGCGCGCCGGTTCATGCGTGCTTTCAATGTACGGCCGCAATTCCTCCAGATCGACATAAGTATCGGCTTGCCGCTTCAACTCATTGGCAATGGAGCCTTCCGACGAAATAACCGTCACCCGCACGCCCTGTTCTTGCAGTTTTTGAATGGCATAACGGAAATCACCATCACCGGAAAACATGACAATGTGATCAAGATTGGCACTAATGGCCATCATATCGACAATCATCTCGCCATCCATATTGCCTTTCAACACCGCTTCACCGGCACTGTCGACAAAATCTTTTGAGGCTTTGCTGACAACGGTGAACCCGTTATAGGCCATAAAATCGAGCCGCCGATGAATGCGCTGCACCAATTCCGAACGTTCGGATGTGCCGTCTTCCTTCGGTATCGATTCATAATGGTAAATGCGCAGGAAAATACTCTCACCATTATTTTTGCGAAAGAATTTCAGCAATTTGATGTCGTCAACAAACATGCCTATCGCCTGCTTGGAACGACGAAAATTGGCGCTATCGATAAACACCGCGAAACGTTCATTTGGATAAAAATCTAACATGGCATCCCTTTTTATTTTTATTGGATGTTTAAAGCCTAGACCGAAAAACCGACCTATGGCAAATCGGCAGCTG
>CBFIHY010000052.1:0-10235 GCA_965662315.1 Alphaproteobacteria bacterium | reverse complement strand
CAGCCGCACCAGTGGCCAGCGCAGAGCGGCGCGCCTCTGAAGTCGGTTGCGCGCGATAAATCGGCTGCGCTTTATATTGTCGCCCGCCGCCGCTACCGGACGGCATTTTGCTGTCGGCACCGAGCAATTTATCTAGCCGCTTTTTAATTTCCTGCCCGTAAAGCGCCTTCACATCGCCATCGCGCACTTGATTGACGGCCTCGCGCAATCGCTTTTTAAGCGCGGCGGCGCGTTCCGGCGTGTCCCATGGGGACGCCTCGATTTCGCGTTCCCACATCAAATCGAGCAGGCTCATCGCCTTGCCCAAAATCGCGTTCATCGCCTCGGCACCGCCTTCGCGCACCACATCATCAGGGTCTTTGCCGGGCGGCAAAATCGCAAAGCGCAGAGAATATCCGGGTTTCAGCAATGGCAAAGCGCGATCAATCGCCCGATAGGCGGCACGCAATCCGGCTTGGTCTCCATCCAGACACAATATCGGCTCAGGTGCCATGCGCCATGCCATTTGAATTTGCTCTTCGGTTAAAGCCGTCCCCAAAGGCGCGACCGCATGGCCGATACCGGCGCGCGCCATGCCGACCACATCCATATAGCCTTCGGCGACCAAGACTGAATTATTGTCATAGGCGGGCTGGCGGGCGCGGTGAAAATTATACAAAACATTGCTTTTGTGAAATAGCGGGGTTTCCGGTGAATTGAGATATTTGGCCGGTGCATCGGCTTGCATGGCGCGACCGCCAAACGCAATCACCCGCCCTCTTGTATCGGCAATCGGAAAAATAATTCGATCGCGAAAGCGGTCATAAGGCGCTTTGCCACCATCCGGCTTAATCGCCATACCGGCTTCAATAATTTTATCAACGCCCATATTGCGGGCCGATAGAAATTCAATCAAAGCGGTGCGCGCCGGCGGCGCATAGCCAATACCATAGGTCTCTATTAATTGCGCGGTGACGCCGCGGCGCTCCAAATAAGCCCGCGCTTCATCGGCGGCGGCTGAGTTTAATTGTTGTTGAAACCATTTGGCCGACAGTTCCGTGACATCAATCAGCCCCGCTTGTTGCTGCGCGCGCTCGGCGGCACGCGGGTCTTGCGCCGGCATTTGCAAACCGGCTTCTGAGGCCAAGCGCTCGACCGCTTCGGGAAAGTTCAGGCCTTCAGTTTCCATAATGAAATCGAAAACCGAGCCATGCTTGCCGGTCGAGAAGCAATGGTAAAATTGCTTATCATCATTGACGGTAAAGGATGGGGTGCGTTCTTGTTTAAACGGGCTGAGGCCGACAAATTCACGGCCACGACGCTGCAATTTGACCTTGCGGCCAACAATATCTGAAACCGCAACGCGGTTTTTTATTTCATCAAGAAAGCCAGAGGGAAACGCCATGCTGTGAGTTTACGGCTTTATCGAACCGCCGACCAGCGCGTCTTTTCGATTAGCTGTGCATGAAAGCTAGCCGAGCTTGCCTTTGACCAGACCGCCGGCTTTGCCGAAATCCATTTGACCGGCATATTTGCCTTTCAGCGCGCCCATTACCTTGCCCATATCTTTCAGCGAGGCGGCGCCCAGCTCAGCAATTGCCGCATCAACCGCCGCAGCGATTTCATCATCGCTTAATTGCGTCGGCAGAAATTCTTCAATCACGGTTATTTCAGCCCGTTCTTGCTCGGCCAGTTCAAGACGTCCGGCTTCCTCATAAGTCGATGCAGCATCTTGACGTTGCTTGACCATCTTAACGAGAATTTCGAGTATTTGCTCATCGGTGACGCCGTCGCCGCTATCGGCTGAACGGGCAGCAATGTCGCGATCTTTAATCGCGGCAGTGATGAGACGCAAAGTTGAAACACGGATTTTATCCTGGCTCTTGAGAGCCTCTTTCAGCGCTTCGGTGAAACGCTCCTGCATGGTCGCCTCCTTGGTGACAGCTGGGACACGCTCATATATGCCATCGCACCCTGTTTGGCAATCACCCATTCCAACTGATAATTACCGCGCGATAGAATCATGTAACGAACATGCCGAGCCGGTAAAGGGGATTCGCTTTTTGCCTGCGACATATCCACACCATCGCTTTTTCCACCTTCTTACCCATTGATTTTATTGAGGTTTTTTAATCACCAGAATCTTGCAATGCTGGCTTGACCGTGTCGGATGCTTTCTATAGCTTCCCGTCCAATTTGGCTCGTATAGAAAAGGGTTCCTCATGGGCGTTATTGCCATTCCGTTTGCCTCCTTCGCAGAAGCGATGGGGGCCTTTTTTTTGCCTGTCGTAACCATTAATTTCGGGAGTAAGACATGAGTTGGCAACCGCCGATTAAAACAGCCCTGCTGCTGACCGATAGCGGTGAAAAGTTTTATGGTTATGGCATTGGCAGTGCCGGCCATACGGTCGGCGAAGTGTGCTTCAACACGGCCATGACCGGCTATCAGGAAATTCTGACTGACCCGTCTTATGCCGGACAGATTGTTACTTTTACTTTCCCGCATATCGGCAATGTCGGCACCAATGATGAAGATGTCGAAACGTCAAACGGCAAAAACCCGCGCGCCGCGCATGGTATGATTATTCGCGAGGCGATTACCGAACCGGCCAATTATCGCAATACGGCGCATTTGAATGACTGGCTGCAGCAAAAAGGCCTAGTCGGCATTAGCGGTATCGATACCCGCGCCATTACCGCGCATATTCGCGAAAACGGAATGTTCAATGCGGTATTGGCACATAGCCCTGACGGCACATTTGATATCGACGCTTTGCAAGCCGAACTGGACGCATTTGCCGGATTGGAAGGCGCAGATTTGGCCGCCAATGTAACCAGCGCCGATAAGTATGATTGGGCTGAAGGCCGCTGGGTTTGGGATGAAGGCTTTAGCGGCGCTCAAGATGGCCCGCATGTTGTGGCGCTTGATTTCGGCGTTAAGAAAAACATTTTGCGCTGCTTGGTTGAGGCCGGATGCCGGGTTTCCGTATTGCCTGCCGACAGCAAGGCCGATGATGTTTTGGCTGCTGCCCCCGATGGCATATTTTTGTCAAACGGCCCTGGTGACCCGGCCGCGACCGGCGATTATGCGGTTGCCGAGATTGAGAAACTTGTCGCCAGCGGCAAGCCGGTTTTCGGCATTTGCCTCGGCCACCAAATGCTGGCACGCGCCTTGGGTGCACAAACGGTAAAAATGAAACAAGGCCATCACGGGGCCAACCATCCGGTGAAAGATTTGACCACCGGCAAGGTTGAAATCACCTCAATGAACCATGGCTTTACGGTTGACCGCGACAGCCTGCCGGAGACGGTTGAAGAAACTCATGTCAGCCTGTTTGACGGCACGAATTGCGGCATTGCGCTGAAAGACCGTCCGGTCTTCTCTGTTCAATATCACCCCGAGGCTTCGCCCGGACCGCAAGACAGCCACTATTTATTTGACCGCTTTGTAACCGCCATGCGGGGAGATGTCTGATGCCAAAACGCACCGACCTATCAAGTATTATGATTATTGGCGCCGGCCCGATTGTTATCGGACAGGCGTGCGAGTTTGACTATTCCGGCGCGCAAGCGTGTAAGGCGCTAAAGGAAGAAGGCTACCGTGTCATTCTGGTCAATTCCAATCCGGCGACCATTATGACCGACCCTGAATTGGCCGATGCGACTTATATCGAGCCGATTACGCCCGATATTGTCGCCAAGATTATCGAAAAAGAAAAGCCTGACGCTTTGCTGCCGACCATGGGCGGACAGACCGCATTAAACACGGCCATTGCTTTGGCTGAGAACGGCACATTGGAAAAACAAAATGTGCAGCTTATCGGCGCTGACTTGGAAGCCATTAACAAGGCCGAAGACCGGCTATTGTTCCGCCAAGCAATGGATAAAATCGGCTTGGAAAGTCCGCGTTCTAAAGTTGCCAATACGTTGGAAGAAGCTTTGGAAGCGTTGGAATTTGTCGGCCTGCCGACAATTATTCGCCCCAGCTTTACGATGGGCGGCACCGGTGGCGGCATTGCCTATAATCGCGAAGAGTTCATTAATATTATCGAAGGTGGCCTCGACGCCTCTCCGGTCACCGAAGTGCTGGTTGAAGAAAGCGTGCTCGGCTGGAAAGAATATGAGATGGAAGTTGTCCGCGATAAGGCCGATAACTGCATCATTATTTGTTCGATTGAGAATGTCGACCCGATGGGCGTGCATACCGGCGACAGCATTACCGTGGCGCCGGCCCTGACCCTGACCGATCGCGAATATCAAATCATGCGTAATGCCTCGATTGCGGTGCTGCGTGAAATCGGCGTCGAAACCGGCGGCTCGAATGTGCAATTTGCCGTAAATCCGGCAGACGGACGGCTTGTCGTTATTGAAATGAACCCGCGCGTGTCGCGCTCTTCTGCTTTGGCCTCTAAAGCAACCGGCTTCCCGATTGCCAAAATCGCCGCCAAGCTGGCGGTCGGCTATACGCTGGATGAATTGATGAACGACATTACCGGTGTCACGCCGGCCAGCTTTGAGCCGACCATTGATTATGTGGTTACCAAAATCCCGCGCTTTGCATTTGAGAAGTTTCCCGGTGCCGAACCGCTTTTGACCACGGCGATGAAATCGGTTGGTGAAGCCATGGCCATTGGACGCAATTTCCAAGAAAGCTTCCAAAAGGCGCTGCGCTCTTTGGAAACCGATTTGACCGGTTTAAACCCGCCGGAAGACGCGCCGGATATCAGCACTGATGAAGGCTTGGCCGATATGCGTGCCGAACTGACCACGGCCAAACCGATGCGCTTGCTGATGGCGGCTGATGCGCTACGGCAAGGTATGAGCAGCGAAGATGTTTGCGCGCTGACCCATTTCAATCCATGGTTTATCGCGCAGCTTGACGAACTGGTGGCGATAGAAGCGAAGCTGGCGGCAGATGGCCTGCCGGATAATGATGAAGCCATGCGGATGGTGAAAGGCAAAGGCTTTTCTGATGCGCGCATGGCCGAGTTGGTCGGCAGCACAGAAGATGAGGTGCGCAGCCAACGCCAAGCAATGGATGTGCGCCCTTACTTCCGCCAAATCGATACATGCGCGGCTGAGTTTGCCGCCGGAACCCCGTATCTTTATTCCAGCTATGACATGCCCTCAGCCTTTGGCGGGCAAGAAGAAGCTGCGCCCAGCGGCCGCAAGAAAGCGGTCATTTTGGGCGGCGGTCCGAACCGTATCGGGCAAGGCATTGAGTTTGATTATTGCTGTTGCCACGCCGCCTATGCACTGGATGATGCGGATATTGAAAGCATTATGGTGAATTGCAATCCGGAAACCGTGTCGACTGATTACGACACTTCTGACCGATTGTATTTTGAACCGCTGACGCAAGAAGACGTGCTGGAAATTCTGCAAGGCGAACAGAAAAACGGCACATTGGCCGGTGTGATTGTGCAATTTGGCGGCCAAACGCCGCTGAAATTATCGCAAGCATTGGAGAAAGCCGGTATTCCAATTCTCGGTACCGACCCTGACGCCATTGATTTGGCTGAAGACCGCGACCGATTTAAGGCGCTTCTTGAGCAGCTTGATTTGCGCCAGCCCGATAATGGCATTGCCCGCTCTGCCGATGAGGCGCGGGCCATTGCCGCCGAAATCGGCTTTCCGGTGGTCATTCGTCCGTCATATGTTTTGGGCGGTCGGGCGATGGAAATTGTCGATAATGACGCGCAACTTGAGCGCTATATGCGCGAAGCGGTGATTGTATCGGGCGACAGTCCGGTGCTGATTGACGGCTATTTGCGCGACGCGACCGAGCTGGATGTCGATGTGTTGAGCGACGGCAAAGAAGTATTTGTTGCCGGCATTTTGGAGCATATTGAAGAGGCCGGTGTTCACTCCGGCGATAGTGCTTGCTCCATGCCGCCGCATTCTTTGTCGCAAGAAACCATTGAACAGCTGAGCCGTCAGGCGACCGCCATGGCCAAAGCGTTGAATGTGGTCGGCTTGATGAATGTGCAATTTGCCGTTCAAGGCGAAACGATTTTTGTCATTGAAGTCAATCCGCGCGCCAGCCGCACCGTGCCGTTTGTTGCCAAAGTGCTGGGCCAGCCGATTGCGCGCATTGCGGCGCGGCTGATGGCCGGTGCGCCTTTATCTGAGTTCAATCTGACGGCGCAAAGCTATGACCATATTGCGGTTAAAGAGAGCGTCTTTCCGTTTAACCGCTTCCCCGGTGTCGATACGATTTTGGGGCCGGAAATGCGCTCAACCGGCGAGGTGATGGGCCTCGATATGGATTTCGCCACAGCTTTTGCCAAAAGCCAATTGGGCAGCAGCACGCATTTGCCTAAAACCGGCACGGCGTTTATTTCCGTCCGTGAGGGCGATAAAAAGCGTGCCATTGTGCCGGCGCGGCGTTTGCAAGATTTGGGTTTCAAACTGATTGCCACCGGCGGCACGGCAGCGTTTTTGGCCGAAAACGGCATTGATGTGGAACCGGTCAATAAAGTGGCTGAAGGTCGACCGCATATTGTTGATGCGATTAAAAACGGCGAGGTGCAATTAGTGGTCAATACGACAGAAGGCGAGAAATCGCTGGCCGACAGTAAATCCATCCGCCGCAATACGCTGGAAATGAAAATTCCTTATTACACGACATTGGCCGGTGCTGAAGCCGCCGTGGCCGCCATTGCCGCTTTGGAAAAAGACGAATTGACGGTTTCCAGCCTACAAGATTACGCCGCCCGCAAAGCCGGAAAGTAAAAAACTTGCCAATTTTGTCAGTTTTGTGAAAACTATCTGTGTACGCCCATTTGGGCAGGGAGGAATGCATGGAAACCGTACCGATGACATCCGTCGGCTATGATGCGCTTGATGTGGAGCTTAAGCGTCTCAAAGGCCCAGAACGGCAGCGCATTATTAAGGCAATTGCCGAAGCGCGAGCGCATGGCGACTTGTCAGAAAACGCCGAATATCATGCCGCCAAAGAACAGCAGAGCCATAATGAAGGCCGCATCATGGAATTGGAAGACATGATAAATCGCGCCGATGTGATTAATGTTTCGGCCATGTCCGGCAATCAAGTAAAGTTCGGCGCGACGGTGGAATTGGTCGATGAAGACACTGATGCGGAAGTGGTCTACCAGATTGTCGGTGATTTCGAGGCCGACCTCGAACAAGGCAAAATATCCATTTCCTCACCGATTGCCCGCGCGCTTATCAGCAAAGAAGTCGGCGACAGTGTTGAAGTCAACACGCCGGGTGGCGGAAAATCCTACGAAATTCTCGGGGTCAAATTTAAATAATATCGCCTATCGGCTTTACTCAGACCCGATCGGCAGGGCGGTGCGCCCTTTCGAGCGGCGTATGGTCAGCGAGGTGCGGACGTTGGCAACATTCGGGGCCGGTGTCAGTTTTTGTGTCAGAAATTCTTGAAAGCTCTCAAGATCAGGCGCGACACATTTCAAAATAAAATCAATCTCACCGTTCAGCATATGGCATTCCAAAACTTCCGGCCATTGATTGACCCGTGTTTCAAACGCCTGCAAATCGGCCTCGGCTTGGCTTTCCAGCCCGACCATGGCAAAAACCGTGACCCCCAAACCCAGCATTTGCGCATCCAATTCAGCGAAATAGCCGGTGATGAAACCGGCCGCCTCAAGCGCGCGCACGCGGCGCAAGCATGGCGGGGCCGAAATACCGGCCTGCTTGGCCAGCTCCACATTGGTGATGCGGCCATTGGTTTGCAAAATCCGCAAGATTTTCAAATCAATCTCGTCAAGGCGCGGTTTTTTCATAAGTGTTTGACCGATTTTTCGTTTCACAAAATGCCGATGGGCAGTAATAATCATACGCGCTTTTGAAATAAATGAAACAATTGCATGAGGCCTATGTGCGTATATGGGGAATTACTGGCGGAAGACGCGGCAATGATGTGATTGTCGAGGGCGTGGCCAATGCTCTGAACGGCGAGTTTCGTCTCATCCATACGGATTTAAAGCCGCCTTATAAATGGCTGGCCCCGTATCGCATCGCCGAGCGCGCCGCCGCGCATGACAAACAAATCGTGCCGCCCTATCCCGATATGGTGATTGCCAGTGGCCGCCAAGCGGCACCGCATGCGCGCTTTATCAAGCGGGTTTCGGGGGGACGCGTATTCAGCGTGTTTTTGCAGAATCCGGGCATTGACCCGAAATATTTCGATTTCGTCTGGGCGCCGGCGCATGACCTTTTGGAAGGCGATAATGTCGCCGCTTCCCTATTATCGCCGCACACCATGACGCGTGGACATTTGCAGCATGAAGCGGCCAAAATGGCGACCCGTTTGGTGCCCTCAAAAAACCCTCAACAAGCTAATGGCAAAACCATTGCGGTGCTGATTGGCGGCCCGAACAAGGTTTATAAATTCGATAAAAAAGAGATGACGCGGCTGGCACAAGGGCTGAGCGCGCTGACCCAACAAGGCCACTATCTGATGATTACCTTGTCGCGCCGCTCGCCTGCCGGATATGGAAAAATACTCACCGATATGCTGCCCGAAGGCAGTTATTTTTTATGGGATGGCGAAGGCGACAACCCATATCACGCCATGTTGGGACTGGCCGAACACATTATTGTCACTTCAGACTCGGTGAATATGGTGGGCGAAGCCTGCCTGCCGGGCGTGCCGGTGCAAGTATTTGCCCTGAGCGGAAAATCGAAGAAATTCGATCGCTTTCATAATGCGCTGCGGCAGCGCGACTATGTGCGCCCGTTCAGCTATGTGTTGGAAGATTGGCCGGTAAAGGCGCACAATCCGACGCCGGGCATCGCCAAAGCGATTATGCAAGCCTATGAGGCGCATCAAGCGACGCTGACCCGCGGGCCACAACAAGCGCCAACAGAAATACTCACAGAAGAACCATCAAAAACATCTGAATAAGCGGCCCATGTGGCAAGCTGGCCTCTTGGGATTTTCGGAATCGTCCCTACATTTAACGTAGATATTTCGGAGAGTGTTATGAGCGACGTCAAACATACGAAAATGCTGATTATCGGGTCCGGGCCTGCCGGTTATACGGCGGCGGTTTATGCCGCACGCGCCATGCTGGAACCGGTTTTGGTGCGCGGCCTGCAGCCGGGTGGCCAATTGACCATCACCACTGATGTCGAAAATTATCCGGGCTTTGCCGAAGCCGTGCAAGGGCCATGGTTGATGGAACAAATGGAAGCGCAGGCGGCCAATGTCGGTACGGAAATAATTTCCGATATCATCACCGAAGTTGATTTTAACGTGCGCCCGTTTGCCGCCAAAGCCGATAGCGGCCAGCAATTCACCGCCGATACGGTTGTCATTGCCACCGGCGCGCAAGCAAAATGGCTGGGCCTGCCCTCAGAAGACAAGTTTCAAGGCTTTGGCGTGTCGGCTTGCGCCACTTGCGATGGGTTTTTCTATCGCAATAAAAAAGTGCTGGTTGTCGGTGGCGGCAATACGGCTGTTGAAGAGGCATTGTTCCTCACCAATTTCGCCAGCGAGGTAACGCTGGTGCATCGGCGCGATGCGCTGCGCTGCGAGAAAATTCTTGAAAAGCGTTTGCTGGCGCATGAAAAAATCAATGTGCTGTGGGACAGCGCAATCGATGAAATTCTCGGCGATGAAGAACCACTGGGCGTCACCGGCGCACGGATTAAAAACACCAAAACCGGCGACACGCATGAAGTGGAAGCGGATGGCGTGTTCATTGCTATCGGCCATGCCCCGTCAACTGAATTGTTCAGCGCGCAGCTTGAGACGAAATCCGGCGGCTATCTCGTCACGCATGACAACTCAACCGCCACCTCTATTCCAGGCGTTTATGCGGCCGGTGATGTGACTGATGATATTTATCGCCAAGCCGTCACCGCCGCCGGCATGGGTTGCATGGCGGCACTGGAAGCGGAAAAATATCTGGCTGAAATAGAAGCGGGACGTGAGGCTGCTGAATAGCTATTTTTTAGGCCATTTGAAATAGGTGAATGTCCAAAGTACAGCTAGGACAACAATTCCCAAGACGGCATCGAACCATCCAACCGGCCGAAGGCCGCGAACCATGGCCATTACTAAAAGTAGTTCAAAAACGAGAACTGCGTAAAACAAGACTTTGATGAGCATCTTCATCGCTTCCTCCTTTTTATTATTGAAGCTAAACGAACCTAACATATAGTTCCTTCAACGCATCAAAAAGAAATGCGAGGGAAAAATGACTGTCAACGCACTGGATATTTGGCGCAAACTCGCTGACGCAGAAATTTGCTTAGAGGCCTCT
>CBFIHY010000051.1:0-10367 GCA_965662315.1 Alphaproteobacteria bacterium | reverse complement strand
TAACCACATCAGCGCCTTTAATCGCCGCATAAGATTTTGAGCCTTTTAAATTGGCATCAAAATGGCTGACCGGTGAACTTTGCAAAAGGTCCAATGCCTTGCCTTGCGGAATACCGTCAACAATATCGAAAATAACAATATCGCCCAGTTCTTTAAGACCGGCCAGATGAGCCAGCGTGCCACCGATTTGACCACCACCGATAAGGGCTATTTTATTGCGCGCCATGAATGCGTCCTCCTAGAGAATTTGATGGCCTGTCCCTAGCGGATTTCCGACGCGCTTGCAAGTCTCAGCGAAAGCCAAGCCGCCTTTTGGGCCGCTTATGTCTGAGGCGCGGCGGTGGTGGTGATATGCGGCAAAGCCAAATAATCACGCGATTGCATCTCCATTAGCCGCGACACGGTGCGTTCAAATTCAAACGCTTCATCACCCTCGGGATAAAGCTTTTGCGGACTGCCATCGGCTGATGCGATGAGCTTTACCTTGGCCTCATAAAGCGCATCAATCAGCGTCACAAAACGCACCGCCTCATTTTTCTTTTGCGGCTCCAAAAGCGGCACATTATCCAACACCAAAGTATGAAAATGCGCCGCCAAGGCGAGATAATCGGCGGCCCCGCGCGCCTCAATGCAAAGCGCCTCAAAACTGAGCCGCGCCACACCACCGGCGGCGCGCGGCACATCTAGACTGCGGCCCTTTAAATCAAGCACCACCGGCGCCACGCCAACCCCTTCCGTCAGGGTTGAAAACCGCTCATCCAAAGCGGCGCGCGCCCGCGGCCCGCATGGGCTGAACCAAACCGGCGCGGCGGTTAATCTGGCCAAACGGTAATCTTTATCAGACTGCAATTCATGCACATGATGGCGCTGCTTCAAAAAATCGATAAACGGCAAAAACCGATGCCGGTTCAATCCGCCCTTATATAAATCATCGGGGTGACGATTGGAGGTGGCGACCACAACAATGCCGGCCTCCAGCAAAAGCGAAAACAGCCGTCCCAAAATCGACGCATCGGCAATATCTTTGACCTGCAATTCGTCGAAACATAAAAGCGTCACCTCGGCGGCAATCGCCTTGGCGACGTCGGGCATCGGGTCGCCGGATTTCGGATGCGCTTGGCGAAACTCATGAATGCGCGCATGGGTTTCTTGCATGAAGGCGTGAAAATGCACGCGGCGTTTTTTTGCCACCGGCGCGATGGAAAAAAACAAATCCATCAGCATGGATTTACCGCGCCCGACCGCGCCGAATAAATATAAGCCTTGCGGCGGGCGGTTTTTTTTCAAGCCCAGCTTCGTTAGCAACCCATCAGCTCGGTAGGCAGTCAATTCGCCATAAAGCCGGTCAAGCGCCTGCGCCGCCGCCACTTGCGCGGCGTCTTCTGAAACATCGCCCTTGCCGACCAGCGCCTGATAAGCCGCACTGACCGGCGCTTGATTTGCCTGCCCCAATTTAGTCATAGCTGATTGCTAAAACGCACAAAGATAAGACGCAAGGGTTTTTGCGCGCGCGTTTGGCACAAAGTAAATCGGCGCATAAAAAACCCGCCTGCTTTTAAAAAAGCGGGCGGGTTAATAGATTAAATAGGACCGATTAAACTTCGCGTTCGACCATCATTTTCTTGATTTCAGTGATTGCTTTTGCCGGAGACAGACCTTTCGGGCAGGCTTTGGCGCAATTCATGATGGTGTGACAACGATAGACGCGGAACGGGTCTTCCAAATCATCCAAACGTTCGCCGGTTTTCTCATCACGGCTATCGGCCAGCCAGCGATAGGCTTGCAGCAAAACCGCAGGGCCGAGATATTTATCTGAATTCCACCAATAGCTGGGGCAAGAGGTTGAGCAGCAAGCGCATAAAATGCACTCATACAGCCCGTCCAATTGCTCGCGATCTTCGCGGCTTTGTTGCCACTCATTTTGCGGCTTTGGTGTATCGGTTTTAAGCCATGGCTCAATCGACTGATATTGCGCATAAAGATTGCTCAAATCAGGCACCAAATCCTTAATCACCGGCATATGCGGCAGCGGGTAAATGGTGATGTCGCCTTTCACATCATCCAGCCCCTTGGTGCAGGCCAGCGTATTTTGACCGTCAATATTCATCGCGCAAGAGCCGCAAATACCTTCGCGGCACGAACGGCGAAATGTCAGCGTCGAGTCGATCTCATTTTTGACCTTAATCAGCGCATCCAGCACCATTGGCCCGCAATCATCGCTATCAATCGTATAGCTGTCGACGCGCGGATTATCCGCATCGTCAGGATTCCAGCGATAGATTTTCAGCGTGCGCGGTTTTTTTGCCGCTTCCGGTGTCGGGTGGACAACGCCTTTTTGAACTTTCGAGTTGCTTGGTAGAGCAATTTCAACCATTTGAGCCCCCTAGTAAACCCGAGCTTTCGGCTCGATATAGCTGACCTCATTGGTCATAGTATAATTATGCACGCCGCGATAATCGATCTTGGCTTTACCCTTGGCATCGACATAAGCCAGCGTGTGTTTCATCCAACCCTCATCATCGCGATCGGGGAAGTCTTCCCGCGCATGGCCGCCACGGCTTTCTTTACGGGCATTGGCCCCTTCCACTGTGGCGATGGCTTGCACGATGAGATTGTCAAATTCCAGCGTCTCAATCAGGTCTGAATTCCATACCAATGAACGGTCGGCAATGCCGATATCATCCATCGCATTGACCACTTTTTGCATCCGATTACAGCCTTCTTCCAACACCTCACCGGTGCGGAAAACAGCGCAATTTTCTTGCATGGCTTTTTGCATTTCCAAGCGCAATTCAGCGGTCGGGGTTGAGCCCTCAGCATTGCGGAACCGCTCCAAACGATCAATCGCATTATCACCGGCATTGCCTGCCAAGGGCGCAAAGCCTTCATTCGGGTCAACGATTTCAGCCGTGCGAATGGCTGACGCGCGACCGAACACCACCAAGTCAATCAATGAGTTTGAGCCCAGACGATTGGCGCCGTGAACCGACACACAAGCCGCTTCACCGATTGCCATCAGGCCCGGCACGGTGCGCTCGGCATCGTCAGCCGTCGGGTTCAAAACTTCGCCGTGATAATTGGTCGGAATACCGCCCATATTATAATGCACGGTCGGCAGCACCGGAATCGGCTCTTTGGTTACGTCAACGCCGGCAAAAATCCGCGCGCTTTCCGAAATACCCGGCAGCCGTTCGGCCAGAACATCCGGGTCCAAATGGTCGAGGTGCAAATAAATATGGTCATTATTGGCGCCGACACCGCGGCCTTCGCGAATTTCAATCGTCATTGAACGCGAGACCACATCACGCGATGCCAAATCCTTTGCCGATGGCGCATAACGCTCCATGAAGCGCTCCCCTTCGGAATTGATAAGAATGCCGCCTTCCCCGCGAGAGCCTTCCGTAATCAGGCAGCCGGCACCATAAATGCCGGTCGGGTGAAACTGCACAAATTCCATATCCTGCAAAGGCAGACCGGCGCGGATAACCATTGCCGAGCCGTCGCCTGTGCATGTATGCGCTGACGTGGCCGAGAAATAAGCGCGGCCATAACCGCCGGTTGCCAATATGACTTGCTTGGCTTGGAAGCGGTGCAATTGACCGGTCGCCATTTCCAAAGCGGTGACACCGACACAACGGTCATCTTCCATCATCAAATCAAGCGCGAAATATTCGATAAAGAAGTCCGTATCATAGCGCAGCGATTGGCCGTAAAGCGTGTGCAAAATAGCGTGACCGGTACGGTCGGCAGCGGCGCATGTGCGCTGCGCAATGCCTTCACCGAAATTGGTTGTCATGCCGCCAAACGGACGCTGGTAAATTTTGCCTTCTTCGGTACGCGAAAACGGCACACCGAAATGCTCCAGCTCATAAACCGCTTCCGGCGCATTGCGACACAAATATTCAATCGCATCTTGGTCGCCCAGCCAGTCAGACCCTTTGACCGTGTCATACATATGCCAACGCCAATCATCATCGCCCATATTGCCAAGCGCGGCAGAAATACCGCCTTGCGCCGCAACCGTATGCGAACGGGTCGGGAAGACTTTTGAAATACAGGCGGTTTTCAAACCGCGTTCGGCACAACCCAAAGCGGCTCGCAAACCGGAACCGCCGGCGCCGACAACAACAACGTCAAATTGGTGATCGATGAACTCATGTGAACTCATTTTTCTCTCCTACAAGCCTTTCGCGGCCCTAATCCTTTAACCAATTACCAGCTTGATGACCGCCAAGGCGCATGCCACGGCAATGGTCAGGGCAAAAAACTGATTGGCGATAAGCGCCAGCAACTTGCTGGCCTCGCCGTGAATATAATCTTCAATCACCACTTGCAGGCCAAGGCGCATATGATGCGTGGCTGATAAAATCAGCAGCAGCATGATAACGCCGACAACCGGATGACCGAGAAAGGCGGTCATGGTGGTGTAATCGCTACCGGCATGGACAACCAAGGCGCCGACCAAAAACAAAGTCAGCGGAATATTGGCCAAAGCGGTAACCCGTTGCATCCAAAAATGTTCTGTGCCTTTTTTGGCTGAACCGAGGCCGCGCACGCGCGACAAAGGTGTTCGCATATCACTCATTACAAAACTCCCAGATAAGCATAGGCCAACAGCCAAACAATAAGCGTCAGAACCGGCGGCAAAAAGGCAGTGATGCGGGCGAGAATTTCAACATGACGCAAATCAAAACCGCGTCCGGTATCCCACACGAAATGGCGCAGACCGCCAAACATATGATGCAGCAAAGCCCATGTGTAACCGAATAAAACCAAGCGCCCATACCACGCCGATGACACGGCTTGCACTTGCGCATAAGCCTCCGGACCGGTTGCCGCAGCAAGCAGCCACCAAGCCAGCAATAATGTGCCGGCATAAAGCGCAACACCGGTGGCCCGATGCAAAATCGACAGCATCATGGTTAAGGTCCAGCGGTAAATCTGGATATGCGGCGATAAGGGCCGCGCCGAATTGGTTTGTTCAGACATAGGTGAGCTCCTGATATTCCCCGCAAGCAGTATACACAGAAATGGACAGATATAGCCAAGCCGCTATACGCGACAGGCAGTCGCAGGAAATTTTCTTGAAACATGGCTGTCAGCCGGTGGTTAAAATCTCGGCATGGCCAGCCAAATATCGAGGTCCAAAATCACCCCATCCGCATATTTAGCGTCCCCGTCTCGCAATTGCATATCACCGACCGGGCGGTTTTTGACCAAAACCTGGCGCAATCGCAACGCCCCAACATCGGGCCGCGCGTCAAATTCCGCCTTATCCAAAACCTCGCTCCAGCCATAAACCGTATCACCGGCAAAACAGGGTGCAGCGTGACTGCCGCCGTTTAACGCCAAAATAGAGCCGGCATTTTGAAACCCGTTAAAGCTCATCGCATGCACATGCGAAATCATATGACCGCCATAAATCAGCCTTTTGCCGAACCGGCTTTGGCTTTGCAAATGCGCATCAAAATGCACGGCCGCATTATTTTGATACGCGCGCGTTGCCAGCATATGTTCGGCTTCTTCCATGCTCATGCCATCGCCATGCGGCAATTTTTCACCGATTGCGAAATCATCAAAACCGCGCCCGCTGCCGGTTGCTGATTTATCCCATTGGGTATAATCACCGGCCGGCGGCACCAGCTCATTGGCCGCCACCGCATCGGGCATATCCGGCCAAATGGTCTCCGGCGCGGCGGCGTCTTTATTTTGTTTTTTCACCATCACCCATCGCACATAAGACAGAATAATCTCATCACGCTGATTGAGGCCTTGTGTTTCGACCATGACCAAGCCGCTTTCGCCGCTTTTATTTTGCCGCAAACCGATAATGGTTGACCGCGCGCGCAGCGTATCATCGGCAAAAACCGGTTTCAAAAAACGCCCCTGCGCATAGCCCAAATTGGCCACGGCATGGCGTGAAATATCGGGCACGGATTTGCCGAAGATAATATGAAACACCAGCCACTCATTTAGCGGCATATCAGCCAGTCGCAATTTTTCAGCAAAGGGCCGCGCCGCGTAAAGCGCTTGCCGGCCGCCATAAAGCGCCTGATAAACAGCTGCATCGCCCTGTGTCAGCGTACGCGGCACCGCGTGTTCTATCACTTCACCGACACTGAAGTGCTCAAAAAACCGACCGTCGGGAAAGGCATCATGCATTACTGGTCTTTCTGCTTTTCAGCTATCGCCTCCGCGATAGCCAGCGTCCGCGCGGCAATATCGCGATGTAATAGCTCGGTCATTTTACCGTTCACTTTCAACACGCCTTGGCCGGCATTGGCCGGATCGGCAAAAGCGGCAACCACGTCACGCGCTTGCGCCACCTCTTCTGCAGACGGGCCGAAAATTTCATTGCACGGGCCCAGCTGGCTCGGGTGAATAAGTGTCTTGCCGTCAAATCCCATATCAGCCCCTTGCCGACATTCATCCAAAAACCCGTCAGCATCTGCAATATCATTAAACACCCCATCCAGCACACATAGCCCGTATTGGCGGGCCGCCATTAACGCCATCGACAAGGCGGTGATGAGAGGCGCGCGGCCCTTTACCAAAGCGGCTTGCATTTCTTTTGCCAAATCATTCGTCCCCATGACAAAAGCCGAAAGCGGCGTATCATCGGCACGCGCCGCCAATGATTGGATGTTAAAAATTGCCTGCGGGGTCTCGATCATAATCCATAGGCCAGAATTTTCCGGCAATAGGGCGCCGAGCGCGTCAATTTCATCCGCGGTTGAAACCTTCGGTGCCAATATCGCCGCCGGTCTAGCCTCAGCCGATAAAGCTCTTAACGCCGCCAAATCATCTTTTCCCCACGCCGTATCAAGCCCGTTTATGCGCACCACCAATTCGCGTGCGCCATAACCGCCTTGTTCAAGCGCTGCGCAAATTTGGCCGCGCGCTTCCGCTTTAGCATCCGGCGCCACCGCATCCTCCAAATCCAACAGCAAGCAATCAGCTTCCAAACTGCGCGCTTTTTCCAAAGCGCGGGCATTGGCGCCCGGCATGTAAAGGGCTGAGCGGCGTGGCCGAATGGATGCAGAATTTTCAGATGTCATTGCAGGGAATCTCCACGTAAAATCAAAACCAGTTTAGCGGCTTGGCTATGAGGAGCAAGATGCAAGGTCAACAAAGCGGTACAGGCAGCATATTTGTGATGTCGAGCCAAGTTGTCAGCGGACAGGTCGGCATGAAGGCAGTACTGCCGGCTTTGCGTGCGACCGGTTTTGAAGCCGTGACCTTGCCGACCACATTATTGGCGGCGCATCCGGCCGCTTTTCCAGAAAACGGACCCCCGGCCGGCGGCCCGATTGCGCCTGAAGAAATGCGCGATATGGCCGATTGGCTCATTGATGCCGGTGCTTTGGATAATTGCGCTGCCATATTGACCGGCTATTTGCCAAGTGCTGCGCATATTGATGTTGCCGCCGCACTAACCGCCAAGCTGAAAGCCAGTAATCCGGATATTATTTATTGCTGCGACCCGATATGCGGCGATGACGGGCGGCTTTATTTGCCGCCGGAAGTCATGCATGGCCTGCGCGACAGGCTGCTGCCCATGGCCGATATGGCAACACCGAATTTATTTGAATTGCAAATGCTGGCCGGTTTGGAAGGCTTTGCAGATGAAGTTGAGATTATCGAAACGGCGCGACAATTAAACGTGCCGCAAATATTGGTCACCTCCGCACCGGCACCGGAAGGGCGCATTGCCAGCCTATTGATAGGCGACGAAATATTGCGCTGCGAAACCGCCAAAGCGCCGAGCGCACCGCATGGTATGGGCGATTTTTTCGCCGCGCTTTATTTATCGCTTTATTTATCGGGCGAGCCGAAAGCCTTGGGCATTGCCAGCGCCACCATGGCACAAATCACACTGGCCAATACACAAACCGCCAGCCTGCCTTTCGGGCCGGTGCCTTTGGCTGCCGCGGCCATTCAAGACAAGCTGCCAGAGCCGAAAAATAATTGACCGGACGCTAAGCCTTAATGCGGCTTTCGGTTAAATGCTTTTCGGTCAGCAATTCGGCAATTTGCACGGCATTGAGCGCCGCGCCTTTTCTGAGATTATCCGACACCACCCATAGCGATAGGCCGTGTTCAACCGTCTCATCAACCCGCAAGCGCGAGACAAATGTTTCATATTCGCCGACGCATTCGATGGGCGTCACATAGCCTTCATCCTCGCGGCGGTCGACCAGCAACACACCCGGTGCCTCTTCCAATGCGGCCCGCGCCGCCTCTAAAGAAACAGCGTTTTCAAATTCAACCGTCACCGCTTCCGAATGGCCGACAAAAACCGGCACCCGCACACAAGTAGTGGTCATGGCGATATCCGGATCGAGCATTTTTTGCGTCTCGACAACCATTTTCCATTCTTCCTTGGTCGAGCCGTCTTTCATAAACACATCAATATGCGGAATGACGTTAAAGGCGATTTGCTTGGTAAAGTTTTCGCGCTTCAGCTCATCATTGACAAAAACCGCACGGGTTTGGGTGAACAATTCATCCATCGCCGCATTACCGGCGCCCGATACGGATTGATAAGTCGACACCACGGCGCGTTTAATTTTGCCGATATCATGCAAAGGCTTCAGCGCGACAACCAATTGCGCGGTCGAGCAATTGGGATTGGCAATAATATTGCGCTTTTTATAGCCATCAATATCTTGCGGATTGACTTCCGGTACAATCAGCGGCACATCCTCATCCATGCGATAAAGCGAAGAATTATCGATGACCACGCAACCGGCAGCCGCCGCTTTGGGCGCATATTCTTTGGCCGGGCCGGAGCCGGCAGCAAATAAAGCAATATCGGCTTGCGCAAAATCATAAAATTCCAGCGCTTGGCACTTCAACGTTTTATCGCCAAAGCTCACCTCTTTGCCTTGGCTGCGCCGCGAGGCGACAGCATCGACACGGGCAATCGGAAATTTGCGCTCATCCAAAATATTCAGCACTTCGCGCCCGACATTGCCGGTCGCGCCGATAACGGCAACCACATAAGCCATTTATTGCGCTCCCATATCGTCAAGCGCGGCAAGAATGGCATCGCCCATGCCGCCTGTGCCGACAGCTTGCATATCGGGCTGCATAATATCGCCTGTGCGAATGCCCTTATCCAAAACGCCGGTGACGGCATTTTCCAATAAATCGGCATCTTCGCCGCGCTCAAATGTATAGCGCAGCGCCATCGCAAAACTCATAATCGAGGCGATTGGATTGGCTTTGCCTTGTCCGGCAATATCCGGTGCCGAGCCGTGTACCGGTTCATAAAGCGCTTTGGCACGACCGCTTTTTGCGTCCGGCGCCCCCAAAGAAGCCGACGGCAACATGCCCAAGGAACCGGTCAACATGGCGGCAATATCCGATAAAATATCGCCGAATAGATTATCCGTTACCAACACATCATATTGCTTTGGATTGCGCACTAATTGCATGGCGCAATTATCAGCCAGCACATGTTCCAAAGCCAATTCAGGAAACTCATTGGTGATAATTTTGGTCACTTCTTCGTTCCAAAGAAGCCCGCTTTCCATCACATTGCGTTTTTCAGATGAGGCCAATTTCTTGCCGCGCTTCATCGCCAAATCACCGGCAACGCGCGCAATGCGCTCAATCTCATAGGTTTCATAAACTTGCGTATTGACGCCGCGGCGTTGGCCATTGCCCAAATCTTCAATGCCGCGCGGCTCACCGAAATACACCCCGCCGGTCAATTCGCGGACAATCATAATGTCCAACCCCTCAACCAATTCGCGTTTCAAAGAGGACGCATCGGCCAGGGCCGGAAAACAAATTGCCGGCCGCAAATTAGCGAATAATTCCAAATCCGCCCGCAAGCGCAGCAAACCGGCTTCGGGCCGCGCTTCATAAGCAACATTCTCCCATTGCGGGCCGCCGACCGCGCCCAGCAAAACCGCATCGGCATCATGCGCTTTTTGCATCGCCTTATCCGAAATCGCCGCACCATGCGCATCATAAGCGCAGCCGCCGACCAGATCTTCATCCAGCGTCACTTGAAAGCCACGCTTTTCGCCGAACCAGTCAATCACACGGCGCACTTCGCCCATTACTTCAGGGCCAATGCCATCGCCCGGCAAAATCAAAATCTTATTCATCCGCTTTTCCTAAATATCTGCCGCCGCATCAGCGCCAAGCTTGCGCTTCCAACGTCGCTTCATAAGTGTCAATCGCATCGGCTTTTTGCAAAGTCAGGCCGATATCATCCAAGCCTTCCATCAGGCATTGCTTTCTGAAAGCGTCGACCTCAAAAGCAATCGACCCGCCATCGGGGCCGGTAATGGTTTGGCTTTCCAAATCAATGCTGATGGTCGCATTGGCGCCGCGCTTAGCATCATCCATTA
>CBFIHY010000050.1:0-10413 GCA_965662315.1 Alphaproteobacteria bacterium | reverse complement strand
CCAATATGCGCCTATGGTCCAATTGCAGCGGGCGGCCCAAACCGTCAATCGGCTTTTGCTTGCCGGCGCGCCCGTCAAGTTGCGCTTCTTTCACCAAGCCGGCCTGATACAGCAACTCATAACGCTCCAGCACAAATTCTTCGTCCCATCCCGCATCATCGCGACCAAATGCCAGTCTGATACGCTCGCTTTCGCTGCTTGGCGCATCGACCCATTTATCCAGTGCCGGTAAAATCATACTGTCGATAATTGCCGGACGGCCATCGCGCCAATCTTCCCAAGGGAAAAAACCATAAATATCGCCCCAATCGGCCGCCTGTTCATCTTCATCATCAGTCATTTCGCGGGTTGGTGTCAGTGCCAAATAGCCAACCGACACGACATGGCGTCGGTCATTCGTATCGGCCCGGTAACGGCCTTGATCGGCAAAAGTATAAAGCTGCTCGACATGCGCCAGATTGACCCCAACCTGCTCACTGACCCATTGCCGCAAACCGATTTCCATCGTGCGGTGGCTGTCGGGCATAAACGGGCCAAAGGGCAGGCGTGGGTTTTCATTGTCATCGACGACAAGGCGGCATTGCAGCTGGCCATCATGCAGGCGCATTATAGCGGTGCTGATATCAATCAGAATATCGTTTTGGCCGGTGGTGCTCATCGGCGCAGTATAGAACGGATTAGCCGGCGCGGCGAACAATCACGCTACCGGCAGAATAACCGGCACCGAAGCTGCAAATCACGCCGGTCTCACCGGCTTTGAAATCGGCTTTATGCTTATGAAACGCAATGATGGAGCCGGCTGAGCTTGTATTGGCATATTCATCCAAAACGGTCGGTTGCTCGTCTTCGCTCGGCTCATGCCCCAAAACTTTTTTGGCAATGAAGTCATTCATATTGCGATTGGCCTGGTGCAGCCACATGCGGCGCAGCGATGAGGCTTGCAAATTATTATCAGCCAAATGCTCGGTAATCATGGCAGCCACCATGGGCGACACTTCGCGGAAAACTTTGCGCCCTTCTTGAATGAATAATTTATCTTCATTGTCGCGATGCTCGGGCGCGGCGCGGTTCAAAAAGCCGAAATTATTGCGAATATTATTGGAAAATTTGGTCACCAATCTTGTATCGACAATCTCGAACCCTTCGCTGTTTTTAGCCACATCACCGGCTTCCAAAATCACCGCTGTTGCCACATCACCGAAGATGAAATGGCTGTCACGGTCGCGGAAATTCAAATGGCCGGAACAGACTTCCGTGTTCAACATCATCACCCGTTTGGCACTGCCTGAACGTATCATGTCATAGCCGGTCTGAATGCCGAAAGTGGCAGATGAGCAAGCCACATTCATGTCAAAGGCAAAACCTTCAATGCCCAGCAAGTCTTGTATCTCGATGGAAATCGCCGGATAAGCGCGCTGCAAATTGGCGCAAGCGACCAAGACGGCGTCAATATCATTGGCTTCAATTTGCGCTTCTTCCAACGCTTGTTTGGCCGCCTTAACGCCCATTTCTGCCAGCAAAGACGGCTCATCATTTGAGCGTTCAGGAATGCGCGGACACATGGTTTCAGGGTCGAGAATACCCGCCTTATCCATCACATAACGGTTTTTAATGCCCGAGGCTTTTTCAATAAACGCGCTATTGGACGGGGCCAGCGCTTCCATCTCTCCGGCCTCAATCGCCGCCGCATTATCGGCGTTAAATTTTTCGACATAGGCGTTAAAGCTTTCAACCAGCTCGTCATTGCTGATTGACTGCGATGGCGTGAACAGGCCGGTGCCCGTCATAATCACCTGAGACATTGAAATTCCTCCAAAATTCAGGGTCAGTGTAACATATCGCCGAAACCGCAAAACCCGTTAACGGTGCGGTTAATGTCACATTGATTAACATTTTGTTACGGATTCAGTCAGACTGAGCGTCAAATAAGCCGCCATTCAGCGTCACCGCATGACCGTTTAAACTCAGCGCCTCATCAATCGCATCTTCGCGAATAAGGGCCAGACCGATTTGCCCGTGCCGCGCCACCAATTCACCGCCGACCCGCGCATCGTCTCCAATGCCGGCCATCAACTTATCGCCTTGTTGACCATCCGCCGCCGCCAAGGCCAGAGCGCGTAATTTTTTCCGCAAACTGCCTTTGCGATGGGTGCGCGAGGTCACTTCCTGCCCGATAAAGCAGCCTTTTTTGAAATCAATGGCGTGCATTTGCGCAAAGCCATATTCAAGCGGAAATATCGTGCCGGGCGGCATATCTCTAGCCCCTTCAGCAATCCCCAAACGCAGCCGATTGGCGTGCCAATCTTCCAGCGGTTTTGTCGGCAGGGCGGTTTCAGGCGCGGCGTCAAAAAAGCCACGCAACCCCAATCCCTCATGGCGCGGGTCTTCGTAAAAACCGGCCATGGGCGGGCAGGGGAAACCGTCTTCCTGCCAAATCGCATATAGTTCTTTGTCGCTTTGGCGCAGGCTGATATCGGCGCGCAATTTATACAGGCTGAGCTTTTTCAGCATCGCCTCAGCTTGGCCGGCATCCATATCGAGCAGAAACATATCTTGCTCAATATAAATGATGAAATCATATAGCAGCTTGCCTTGCGGGGTCAGCAAGGCCGACATGACGCAGCTTCCGGCTTGCGGCGCAGCAATATTTTGCGTCACCAGATTTTGCAAAAAATCAACCCGGTCAGGGCCGCCGATTTCAATCAGGCAACGATCGCTCAAAACAGTTTGATAAATGCTCATGGTTCAGATGTGCGCTGATTGAAGACAAATTTCAAGTCCCGGCCTGTCTGGTATAAGCCCGCCCATCGCTTTATAGTCGCACCATGGCAGCGAGCCGAAACCTGATTATTTTACCGCCCGACCGGCTGGATGCGTTTACCGCGACCGGCGTTTTGGCTGAATTGCTGGCTTTTGAGCCGGCCCGCGCCATTGATATTATCGCGCATGAAAATCAAGTGCCGCTATTTGCCGATGCGCCTGTGGCGTTAAATTTCATCACTCATGACAAGCCGTCCGGCATTATGCCGCGTTTGCAACTGATGGGCGCGGTGATGGGGCGCAATTGGCACCGGATTATTTCCCTGGCCCCAACGCGCTTGCCGTTTTTATTATGGGCCAAGCATCGCCATATTTTTCGGTTTGAAAACGGGGTTTACGCACTGCCGGCTTTGTTTGCTGAGGGTAAATTGCGGCCACCGCATATTTTTATGCCCGATAAGCTGCATTTGGCTTTGCCCGAAACATTGGCCCCGACCGCACCGATTATTGTTTTTGCTATGGGCGAAAGCGGTCGCTCGACTTGGGATTGGCGGCACTATGCGGAGCTGGCTTGGCGTTTGGCTGATAGTGTTGCCGCCTTGAAAACCGCACATATTGTTGTCTTATCGCGGCCGGGATGTCCGATTGCCGGCCCGCTCATGGATAATATTCCGGCCGGACAAATCAGCCGTTTTGACGATTTACCATATAGTAAATGCGCCGCTTTATTGCGCCGGGCGGGGCTGATGGTCGGCACGGACAGATTAATGGCGCGCATGGCCGCGGTCTCCGGCACAAATGTTGTGTTGCGACTGGACCGCGAGGATAATCAGATGCGTGGGCGCCCTTATGGGCTTTATGTCGGCCATGATGCGGCGCAAGTGGCGCAGTATATAGCCACAAGAAACAAGCCAAAAAATGAGACAGCCAAAGCCGCGTCTGCTATGTCTTCGGTGACTGATACTTCGTCTGACAAGACGTAGACATCTGATTGACGGGCAAAGATAAACGGGCGGATTGGCAATATGACAGCAGAAAATTTCGATCTTCTTATTCGCGGCGGCACTTTGGCGACGGCTGAAGGCAGCGAGCAAACCGATATTGCAATTAAGGATGGGCGTTTCGCGGCGATTGGCGATTTGGCCGATGCATCGGCTGATGAGACATTGGACGTTAACGGCCTAACGGTTCTACCCGGCGTCATTGACACGCAAGTGCATTTTCGCGAGCCCGGTATTGAGCATAAAGAAGATTTGCAATCCGGCTCTTTGGCAGCGGTGATGGGCGGCGTAACGGCGGTATTTGAAATGCCGAATACCAAGCCGCCAACCACGTCGAAAGAAGCGATTGAAGATAAGGTGGCGCGTGGGCGCGACCGCATGCATTGCGATTTTGCCTTTTATGTCGGCGGCACGCATGAAAATGCGGCTGAACTGCCGCAGCTTGAGCGGATGGACGGGATTTGCGGGGTCAAGGTTTTCATGGGCTCCTCAACCGGTAATTTGCTGGTCCCTGATGATGACGGGGTCGGCGATATTTTAAAAAACATTAACCGGCGCGCCGCGTTTCACAGCGAAGATGAATATCGTTTGCGCGAGCGCCGCCCGCTGGCTGAAACCGGCAAGGTTGAGACGCATCCGGTGTGGCGCGATGACGAGGCGGCAATCTCGTCAACCCGTCGGCTGATTAAACTGGCCCGTGAGGCGAACCAGAAAATCCATGTGCTGCACGTCACCACGGAAGAAGAAATGCAAATGCTGGCGGCCAATCGCGATATTGTTTCAGTGGAAGTGACGCCGCAGCATCTGACTTTAGTGGCCCCGCAAGCCTATGAAGAGATTGGCACTTATGCGCAAATGAACCCGCCCATTCGCGAGGCGCGGCATCGCGCGGCACTTTGGAAAGCGTTGGAGCAGGGCATTGTTGATGTGCTTGGCTCTGACCATGCGCCGCATACAAAAGAAGAGAAAGCCGAAACCTATCCGCATTCGCCGGCCGGTATGCCGGGCGTGCAAACCCTATTGCCGGTAATGCTGGGGCATATGGCTGAAGGCAAATTATCGCTTGAAAAACTGGTTAGCCTGACCAGCCTCAATGCGGTGAAACTGTTCAATATTAAAGAAAAAGGCGAAGTGAAGGTCGGCAATCATGCAGATTTGACCTTTGTCGATTTAAAACGCAGCGAAACCATTTCCGAAGACTGGGTGGCATCGCGCTGTGGTTGGTCGCCATTTACCGGCCGCACCGTCACCGGCTGGCCGGTTGGCACAATGGTGCGCGGCACACGGGTTATGTGGCAGGGCGAATTGACCGCGCCTGCCACCGGCCAACCGGTTAAATTTGATATTTAGAAGGAGAATATAATGTCAGATAGTTTTCGCGCCCTGCGGCTGAATAAAAATGATGACGGCCAAAGCCATGAATTTGTTGAATTGACGGAAAATGATTTGATGGAAGGCGATGTGACTGTCGCGGTTTCTCATTCAACATTGAATTATAAAGACGGCTTGGCGCTGACCGGCGCGTCACCTGTGGTGCGCGTATGGCCGATGATTCCGGGCATTGATTTTGCCGGAACGGTCGAAAAATCAGAACATGCAGATTTTAAAGAAGGCGACAATGTCATTTTGAATGGCTGGGGTGTCGGTGAAACGCATTTTGGCGGCTATGCCGGTAAGGCGCGGGTTAAGGGCGACTGGCTGGTCAAGCGGCCTGACAGTATCTCGGCGGCGCAAAGCATGGCCATTGGCACAGCCGGTTATACGGCAATGTTATGCGTCATGGCTTTGGCAGATGTGCCGAAAGATGCCGGTGAAATTTTGGTAACCGGCGCAGCCGGTGGCGTCGGCTCAGTGGCTTTGGCGCTACTGTCTAAAATGGGATATCAGGCGGTCGCCTCAACCGGTCGGATGGATGAGGAAGCCTATTTGACCGGACTTGGCGCATCGCGGGTGATTGACCGCAACACGCTGTCTGAAAAAGGCCGCCCGCTGGATAAAGAACAATGGGCCGGTGTGGTCGATGCGGTCGGCAGTCATACTTTGGCCAATGCGATTGCGCAGACCAAATATGGCGGCACGGTTGCTGCTTGCGGTTTGGCGCAAGGGCCGGACCTGCCGGCAACGGTAATGCCGTTTATCTTACGCGGCGTGACTTTGGCCGGTATCGATAGCGTAATGGCCCCGCGTGCCAAGCGCGAAGCGGCATGGGCGCAACTGGCTACGCATTTGGACTTGGCCAAGCTGGACGCCATGAGCACGCATGCCGGTTTGGATGATTTGCCCGAATTGGGGCAGAAAATCCTCGCCGGTCAAACCCGTGGTCGTGTGATTGTTGATATCGCCTGATTGATTGTTTCGGCGGTGCTTAATTCAGCTTTCCTAGAAAATTGAATAGGCACCGTCGATAACAAACAAATCGCCGGAATGGAACGATGAGGCATCGGAGGTCAAATAGACCGCCATGCCGCCGAAATCTTCCGGTTCGCCCCAACGTTTCGCCGGTACGCGCGCCATAACCATTTCTTGGAAACGGTCATTGCCTTGTGCGCCTTCGGTCATATCAGTGGCAATCCAACCCGGTAAAATTGAGTTGGCGCGCACGCCATAGCGCGCATGCTCAACCGCAATCGCTTTCATCATGGAAACAACAGCGCCTTTGGTGGCGGCATAATGCTGATTACGTGCAGCGCCCTCAATCGCGGCGAGGCTGGCAATGCCAACCAAGGAACCGCCCGGGTCGCCGTTTTTGGCCCGCTCAACCATATGTTTGGCGGCGGCGCGCAGGGTGAAAAACACCCCGTCAAGATTGACCGCCAAGACATCGCGATAGGCTTGTGTGTCCATTTCAGGAAACGAGCCGGCCAGCTTGCCGATACCGGCATTGGCAAACACGCTATCGACGCGGCCCATTTGCGCCACTGTGTCTTCAAATGCGGCGGCAACCGCCGCTTCATCGGCAACATTAACTTTCCAGCTTTTTGCTTTCACACCATGAGCAGAGAGTTCGCCAACCGCTTTTTCATTATTCGCTTCATTGGTTCCCCAAATGGCAATATCCGCACCGGCCTGTGCCATGGCTGACGCCATGCCCAATCCAATGCCGCGATTGCCGCCGGTGACCAAAGCAACTTTGCCGCTCAAATCAAATGGTTGATATCCCATAATTATCTCTCCCTTAATTACCGATTGAGGCACGTCTTTGCCATCAACTTTGTTCATGACTATATCGGCTCCAGCCCTGATGCCAAGTAGAAAGCAGCTTTTATGTGCGGCTAAAAAGGGGCCTTTGACGGGCCGCCAAGGCAATGGCAAGCTGTCGCCATGGGTAAGCGATTCCTTATTATTATGCTGCTATTATGGCCGCTTTCTGCGCCGCCGGGCGCGCAAGCGGAGACGCGAAAATTAACCGTTTCGACTTTGGATGGTCGTGCGCTGACTTTTGATGTGACATTGGCCGACACGGCTGAAAAACAGCAGCGCGGCTTGATGTTCGTCAAATCCATGCCGCCACAACATGGCATGTTGTTTCCGAAAAACCCGCCGCGCATAGCGCATTTTTGGATGCGCAATACGTTGATACCGTTGGATTTGCTGTTCATTTTACCGGGCGGCATGATCGGCCAAATCGTGACCCGTATGGACACGCAATCAGATGGCCGCACCAGCTCGCTGCAAAAAGTCAGCGCCGTATTGGAGATAAATGCCAATGAGGCGAAAAAGCTGAAAATCGGCGTCGGCGATATTGTTTCCATGCCGGGGGTGAATTTCTGATGTGCGGACGTTTTGCCCTTGCCACCGCGCCTGAAGATTTGCGCCAAATGGTTGATTTTTCCAACCGGATAAATTTTCCGGCGCGCTTTAATATTGCGCCGACGCAACCGGTCAGTGTTATTCGTGCCGTGCCGGGGCGTGAAATGGCTTTGGTGCAATGGGGGCTGGTGCCGCCTTGGCTGAAGCCTGAGCAAGTGACGGATAAAGCGTCTCGACCGCAAATCAATGCGCGCGCTGAGACCATTACCGAAAAGCCCAGTTTTAAAAATGCCTTTCGCCGCCGCCGTTGTCTCATCCCGTCAGATGGGATTTATGAATGGGACCGTTCGGTCGGCCAGCCTTATCGCATTCATAGAGAAGACGGGCAGGCGTTTTTCATGGCCGGTATTTGGGAAATTTGGAACGGGGCCGATGGCAGTGAAATTGAAAGCTGTGCAATTATCACCACCGCCGCCAATGATAAATTAAGCGCCATTCATCATCGCATGCCGGCGCTGATAACCCCCGATTTGGCCGAAGACTGGCTGGCCATGCCGGAGACCGAAGCGGAAAAATTACTTCCTCTTTTGGGCCATGCGCCGCAAGATGATTTTATCGCCACGCCAATCTCAAAACGGGTCAATAAGGTGGCAGAGGATGATGCGGCGCTTTGGGAAGAGCATATTGTCGAAACGCCGGCCAAACAGATGGATTTGTTTTAAGGAGCCGCTTATGGCTGTGATTGATCATATTATTATCGCTGTTGAAGAGCTTGAACAGGCCAGCAAAGATTATGCGCTGATGTTGGGGCGCGCGCCGAGCTGGCAAGGCACGCATCCTGATTATGGCAGTGCCAACACATTGTTTAGATTAGATAATTGCTATTTGGAATTGCTTGCAGCCGACAATAAAAATGGTAGCGAAGGCTGGGCCGGTGATATGATACGTGGGGTGCTTGAGGCACGCGGCCAATCGCTTTGTGCGCTGGTTTTCGGCACTGATGATAGCGATGAATTTTTAAAGAATGCGCGCGCCCATGGGCTGGAAGTAAGCGATCCGGTGGCCGGTCACGGCATTGATACGACCAGCGGTAAAAAACGCACTTGGCGCAATATGCATTGGGATGCGAGCGCGGCGCGCGGGATTTTTTCTTTCTGCATTCAGCATGACGACCTATCGGCTTTGCCGATGGCGGCGATTGAAGGCGAGGGAGCGGTAAGCGCGGTTGACCATGTTGTGGTGCAAACCAAAAGTGCGGCGGCGGCGAAAAAGTTTTACGGCGACCAGCTCGGCATTCGCTTGGCATTGGAGCAAGACGTGCCAGATTGGGGCGGCACGCAATTATTCTTCCGCAGCAATTCAATGAGCGTTGAGGTGATTGCCTCTGATAAGGCCAAGGATGAAGACCGGCTATGGGGCTTGGCGTTGAAAACCGATAATATCGCCGCCACGCAAAAACGCTTAAGTGATGCCGGTGTCAAAGTCTCGGAGGTGCGCGACGGACGAAAGCCCGGCACGAAAGTTTGCACCGCCAAATCGCATGTGCTGGATGTGCCGACGCTATTGATTGAGCACCCTAAAAATTAGGCAGCAAAATTAATCAGCAAAAATTAAGTAGAGGCGCGCGCCAGCCTGTCATTAATCGCTTCGCCCAAGCCGTCTGTCGGTATCGGCATTACGGCGAGGCTCCTGCCTTGCTTTTGCGCTGCCGCATCAGCCGCATGAAGCGCGGCAAATAAACCGGCTGCGGCCTCTGTCAGATTTCCCTGCGCACTCAAATTAATAAAGCAATCCGCCGGCGCGGTGGGGCCAAACCCGATAAGCAATTCCGCCTCTGATGCCATTTCGGCATCGAGCCGAAGGGCTGTTTGCGGCGCATAATGGCGGGCCAATCGTCCCGGTGCCAAGCGTGCGGCTTCGGCCTTTTCTTGCGGCGGCTCGGCCAGTTTCAGACCCAAAAAGCGTTCAATGTCATTGCGTGCAATGCCGCCGGCGCGCAGCCAAAGCGGCGTTTCTGATAGGCATCCGACAATGCTCGATTCAACGCCAATCGTGCAATCGCCGCCGTCGAGAATATCAATATCGGGCAATAAATCCGCCACATGCGCGACGCTGCTGGGGCTGAGGCGTCCGGATGGATTGGCACTGGGAGCGACCAATGGCAGGTCAATCTCGCGCAATAAAGCCTGCGCCGCTGGATGCGCCGGAACCCGCAAAGCAATCGTGTCGAGACCGGCTGAAGCCAGCGGGTCAACCGGACATTGTTTTTGCCTTGGCACAACCAATGTTAACGGGCCGGGCCAAAACTGCGCCGCCAATTTTTCAGCCATCTCATTAAAACGGCCAAGCCGATGCGCCATATCCATATCGCCAATATGGCAAATTAGCGGATTGAATTGCGGTCGCTGTTTGGTTGCGTAAATGGCGGCAATGGCAGCCGCATTGGTGGCATCACCGGCCAGCCCGTAAACCGTCTCGGTCGGCATGGCCAGCAAGCCACCTTGTTTCAGTCTCCCGACGCAGGCGGCGATGCCCACCGCATTTGCGGGATGAACGGTCATTTATTTTTTCGCAGCTCTTTTAGCCGGTGCCTTCTTGGCAGGTGCCTTTCGGACGAGCGCTTTTTTGGCAGTTGCCTTTTTGGCAGTTGCCTTTTTGGCCGGCGCTTTCTTAGCCGCCGGTTTTTTCGTAACGGCTTTTTTGGCCGCTGCTTTTTTAGGTGCCGCTTTTTTGGCCGCTGCTTTTTTAGCTGCCGCTTTTTTGGCCGCTGCTTTTTTAGCTGCCGCTTTCTTGGCTGCCGGTTTTTTGCCACCGGTGATGAGATTGGCCGGCAGCAGGCTGAACATGGCGGCCAGGATAGAATAAACCGCGCCATGAATAACCACCGGTCCGCTGCCCGTGC
>CBFIHY010000049.1:0-10591 GCA_965662315.1 Alphaproteobacteria bacterium | reverse complement strand
GCGCGATTTATGGGTGCCGCTGGGTGAATTGGGCGTGCATGGTCTCACCGTGTCAGAGGAATATGGCGGCGTCGCCATGGGCTATACGGCGCAGGCAATTGCGGTAGAAGAAATTTCCCGCGCCTCGGCCTCTGTCGGCCTGTCTTACGGCGCGCATAGTAATTTATGCATTAATCAGATTTTTCGCTGGGGCAATGAAGCACAGAAGCAAAAATATTTGCCGAAACTTGTCTCGGGCGAGCATTTGGGGGCGCTGGCCATGTCAGAAACCGGTGCCGGTTCGGATGTCGTTTCCATGCGGTTAAGAGCCGAAAAAAAAGGCGACCATTATGTGCTGAATGGCGGCAAGTTTTGGATTACCAATGGCCCGTCTGCTGATGTGCTGGTGGTCTATGCCAAAACCGAGCCGGAAGCGAAGTCGCGCGGCATTACCGCCTTTCTGATTGAGAAAGATTTCAAAGGTTTTTCCATTGCGCAAAAGCTCGACAAGCTGGGCCATCGCGGCTCTGAGACCGGCGAGCTGCTGTTTGATAATTGCGAAGTGCCGGAAGAAAACGTGATGGGGCCGCTCAATCAGGGCGTTGAAGTGCTGATGAGCGGGTTGGATTATGAGCGCGCCGTATTGGCTGCTTGGCCGGTTGGTATTATGCAGGCCTGTCTCGATACGGTGCTGCCTTATGTGCACCAGCGCGAGCAATTCGGCCAAGCGATTGGCACTTTCCAGCTTGTGCAGGGCAAGCTGGCCGATATGTATACCAAGCTGTCATCCTCGCGGGCTTATGTTTATGCAGTCAATCAGGCTTGTGATCGCGGCGAGACGACCCGCAAAGACGCCGCAGCGGCGATTTTATTCGCGGCCGAAAACGCCACGCAATGCGCCTTGGATGCCATCCAACTGATGGGCGGTAATGGCTACACAAATGACAATCCGGTCGGGCGGTTTTTGCGCGATGCCAAGCTGGCCGAAATCGGTGCCGGCACGTCAGAAATCCGCCGCATGTTGATTGCCCGCGAATTGTTTAACGAGACGGCTTAATCCTCTTTTAAGTGATAGTTGAAAGACGGGTCGCGGATAATCGTATAAGCGGCAATCGCCGGTAAGTGCTGCCAAATGGCTTTGGTCCAGCTTTCATAATGAGCGCAAAAAGCCGCCACTTCATTGCGGCTGTTAAATTGCCAGACGCCGCTTGTCGCGGCATTGCCCTGTTCTTGCAGCCAACGGCTATCAATCACCGCGTCAAAACTTTCTTGTCGCAGCAGCATCATCGCATCGCATTGCGCCCAAATGGCTTCATATTGCGCCGCCTGTTGCAGCGTCCATTGCAGCCAAATTTTATCCGGATCAGATTGTCGCTCCCATTCGGTTGGCCTGTGGTTTTGCAAAAAATCGGCACGACCGCCAACACACCAACCTTCGAGTAAAATAATATCCGGCTGTCCGGTGAAAGCCTGCCATTGGTTTTGCGGCAGTCGGTCATCATGGCTTTTGCTGAATACCGGCAGGGGAGTGATGTCGTCGGTTTTTGCCTCAACCAATGCGGCCAAGCTGGCCGATAGCAGCGCAATATCATGCGAGCCGGGCACGCCGCGGGTCAGGCAATTTGGGTGAATGGTGTCGGCTAAGCTCTGCCGCATCGGTTTGGGCAGATAGAAATCATCCAATGCCAATGTTAGGCAGCGATGCCCTTGTTGGTTCAGGTTTTCGCTTAAGGCTGCGCATAGGGTGGATTTTCCGGCCCCTTGTCCGCCCGATATGCCAAATAAAAACGGCGCTTCTGATGTTTGCCGATGCGCGCTTAAAGCGTCACTTAATCGCGCGGTTAACATGTCGGTCAGGCGGTCGAAATTCATATAGATAAAATGCACGGAAACGCAAAAAATCAAAACCTTATCGGCGCGAAGCTCATTTGATAACGGCTTCTTGCAGATATTTTAATGATTTCGCTTGGTTGCGCCAATTTGTGGCTTGAATTGGCTGATAACAAAGGTAATTTAAATTCCTCATTCGAGGTTGGGAGGCTTCAAGTATCTTATGGCAGATTTTTTGCAATTGCTGATAATCGGCATCTCGCAAGGCTGTGTTTACGGCCTTATCGCCATGGGTTTTGTGATGGTTTACAAAGCCACTGAAATGGTCAATTTTGCGCAAGGCGACATTATGATGTTCGGGTCATTTGTCGCTTTCACATTCATTGTCATGTGGGGTTTTAACTTCTGGCTCGGCCTGCTGGCCGCGATGGCAGTGATGGCGGTGTTCGGCTTTTTGGTCGATGCGGTGGTGGTGCGGCGCATTATCGGGCAACCGCAATTTTCCATTGTTATTTTGACCATCAGCCTCGGCTTTATTTTCCGCTCGGTTGCCGGCATTATTTGGGGGCAAAATCCGCTCAGCCTCGATACGCCATTTGGCGGGTCTTCAACCATGGCAGGCGCGGTTATCGGCCATGACCGCTTGGCGATTATGGGCGGCACGGTGATTGTCTCTTTAGCGGTATTTCTTTTCCTGCGCTATAGCCGCTGGGGCATTGCCATGCAGGCGGCCTCGCAAAACCAACTGGCGGCGTTTTATGTCGGCATTCCGGTGAAGCTGGTTTATTCCGGCGTTTGGGGGCTTGCAGCAGCGATTAGTTGCGTGGCAGGCGTGTTGCTGGCACCGATTACTTTAATCGGCCCGCTTAACGGCTTTTTGGGCATTAAAGCTTTTGCCGCGGCAGTGATTGGCGGCTTTGGTTCTCTGCCCGGTGCGCTTATTGGCGGTTTGATTATCGGCATTGCTGAGCCGTTCGCCGCCGCTTACTTGCCGGAAGTTAAAAATATTATCGGCTATTTGATTATGTTTGCTGTTTTGATGCTGCGGCCTGAAGGGCTGTTCGCAACGATTTATCAGAAGAAGGTGTAAGTCGATGCGCGTTATTTTCAAAACCGATTACAATCAAGATATTAAATTCGCCAAACATAGCGGCTATGTCTTCTGGTATGCGCTGCTTTTGGCGGCAGTGTTTCTCGCGCCTGTTGCGCTGGACACTTATTGGATTAATGAGCTGACCCGCGTCTTGATTTACGCGCTTGCCGGTTTGGGGCTGATGGTGGTTACCGGCTTTACCGGCCAAGTATCGCTGGGTCATGCCGCCTTTATGGCGATTGGCGCCTATACGCAGGCGTTTTTATTGACGCAAGGCGTGCCGTTTTTGCTGGCTTTGCCGATTGCTGCGCTGACTTCCGGCGTTATCGGCCTGATGATTGCCGTCCCCGCCAGTCGGATGACCGGTCTTTATTTGACCATTGCCTCGCTGGCTTTCGCCATTGTGGTGGAAGATGTGATTATTCATGCGGAAGGCATTACCGGCGGCAATCGCGGCATGATTGTCGATGCGCCGAATTTGTTCGGTTATGAGATTTATGAAGCATGGGAATATTATTACGTTGTTCTCGCGCTGCTGATTATGTCGATTGTCTTGGTGCTGAATGTTTTGCGCTCGCCGCTCGGGCGCGCCATGTTGGCTGTGCGCGATAGTGAGATTTCTGCCGAGAGCCTTGGTGTCCGCGTGGCGCGCACCAAAGTTTTGGCGTTTATGCTCAGCGCGTCATTAACCGGTCTGGCCGGCGGCTTATTTGCGCATTTCATTCAATTCCTGTCGCCTGAAACCTTCGGCATTATTCTATCCATTCAGCTTTTGCTGATGATTGTTGTCGGCGGTCTCGGCACGGTGCACGGGGCGATGTTCGGCGCCATTCTTATCGGCTTTTTGGAAGCCTCGATTTCAATTTTGAAAGATTGGTTGCCACCGGCTATCGGCAGTCAGCCGGGGCTGGAGCCGGGCCTGTTCGGTCTCATTCTGGTGCTGTTCATTATCTTTGAGCCGGAAGGCGTGTATGGGCGCTGGGTCAAATTCCGCACTTTCCTTGAAAGTTTCCCGTTTTATCGCCGCAATACGTTTAAGCGGCAACGCAGCTATCTGAAGACGGAGCGCATGCGATGAGTTTTTTCGAGATTGAGAATTTAAGCCTCAGCTTTGGCGGCGTGAAAGCGGTGGATGGCGTCACCTTTGCGATGAATGAAGGCGAAGTGTTCACCATTGTTGGGCCGAACGGCGCCGGCAAATCGACCATTTTCAATATGATTTCGTCTTTCTATGCGCCGAATGAGGGGCAAATTCGCTTTAAAGGCGACGACATTACCGATGCGCGGGCCGACCAAATTGCCCGTATCGGTATTGCCCGTACATTTCAAAATATCGAATTGTTTGAACATTCAACGGTTTTGCAAAACCTGCTGATTGGCCGCGAAATTCATAATCGTGTGCCCTTGCTGCGGCAGTTGATTTTTGACCGCGGTGTGCGACGCGCTGAACTGGAGCATCGCCGTAAGGTTGAAGATGTGATTGATTTTCTGGAATTGGCGCATTACCGCGGTGAACGCATTGCCAATTTGCCTTACGGCGTGCGCAAGAAAATTGAACTGGGTCGGGCGCTTTGTGTCGAGCCGGAATTGCTGCTGCTTGATGAACCTGCCTCAGGTCTCAATCCTGAAGAAACCGAAGAAATGGGTTTCTGGATTGATGATATTAAAAATGATTTGGGTATTTCCGTGCTGATGATTGAGCATGATATGAGCTTGGTAAACGAGGTTTCTGACCGCGTGCTGGCTTTGAATAATGGCCGCGTCATTACCGAGGGCAGTGCGCAGGACGTGCAAAATCATCCTGATGTTGTCGCCGCTTATTTGGGAGGTGCAGCATGAGTAATAAAGTTCTTTCTGTCCGCAATCTCGAGACTTTTTACGGGCCGGTTATGGCCATTCGTGGCGTAAGCCTTGATGTTGAAGAAGGCAAAATCGTTACCGTGCTCGGCTCTAATGGGGCGGGTAAAACCACTGTTTTGAAAACCATTTGCGGCGCCATGGAGCCGCAAAAAGGCAGCATCACGTTTGATGGCGAGGACATTGCCGGCATGGAACCGGATGTGGTGGCCAATAAAGGCATGGGCCATGTGCCGGAAGGCCGCGAAGTATTTCCGTTTTTATCGGTGCAGGAAAACCTCGAAATGGGGGCGTTTCGTCGCCGCGATAAAGACGCGATTGAGCAAGACCTGGAAACGGTTTTCGATTATTTCCCAATCTTGCGCGAACGGGCCAAAAACGAGGCGGCTTATTTATCCGGCGGTCAGCAGCAAATGCTGGCTATCGGTCGCGCGCTGATGATGCGCCCCCGCATGATGCTATTGGATGAGCCGTCATTGGGCCTGTCCCCGAAACTGGTCGGTGAGATTTTCGAGATTATCGAACGGCTTAATAAAGAGCAGAAAATGACCATTTTGCTGGTCGAGCAAAACGCGCATATGGCTTTGCAACTGGCTGATTTCGGCTATGTGCTGGAAGTCGGTCGCGTGGTGATGGAGGGCGACCGCCAACGCCTGCTCGATAGCCGTGATATTCAAGAGTTTTATCTTGGTAAAAAAGAAGAGAGCGCGCGCGGCAAAAGGCGTTGGAAACAACGCAAGACTTGGCGTTAGGCGATGTGGGGGCGTTAAGCGATGTGGGGTTTTAAGGTAATTGAGAGGCTAATGGCATGAGTGATGTGAATGACTCCCTGACTGTGGTTGAAGATTGCGAGAACCTGCCGCAATTATTCCGTAAGCGCTGCCTTGAGCTTGGCGATCGTTTGGCCATGCGTGAAAAAGAGTTTGGCATTTGGAATAAGTTTACGTGGACCGATTATTATGAGCGGGCGCGTGAAATCGGCGCCGCCTTAATGGCAATGGGCTTGCAGCCCGGCGAGGTGGTCTCGATTATTGCTGAGAACCGCAAAGAATGGCTGTTTTTTGATATGGCCATTATGTGCAGCGGCGGCGTCACCAATGGCGTTTATACAACGGACGCGCCCACACAGGTTCAGCACATTTGCGCCGATAGCGCGACCAAGTTTCTGGTTGTTGAAGATGAAGAGCAGCTGGATAAATATCTCGAAGTGCGCGACGCGCTGCCAATGGTTGAAAAAGTCATTGTGCTGGAAGATGAAGGCCTGAAAACCTTTAAAGACGATAAGGTCATGTTCATGGAAGATGTCTATGAGCTTGGCCGCGCCAATCTCGATAAATTCGCCGCTGAATGGGACACCCGCATTGATGCGGTCAAACCCGATGATACGGCATTATTGGTCTATACATCCGGCACCACAGGGGCCCCGAAAGGCGCGATGATTTCGCACGCCAATGTGTTGTTCCAAACCAAAAATGCCGGTGTTTGGATCGGCGATTGCTATGATGAAGAAATCATGTCGATTTTGCCGCTCTGCCATATTGCCGAACGGACTTTCTCGGTCTTTTTGGCCTTGCATTATCGTTGGGTGGTTAACTTTGTTGAGGCGCCGGATACCAGCTTTGAAAACACGATGGAAGTTTCGCCGACGGTGTTTTTCGGCGTGCCACGCATGTGGGAAAAAATGTATTCCGGCGTGATTATCAAAATCAAAGAAGCGATTTGGTTGGGCCGCGCTGCCTATGGCTGGGCGATAAGTGTCGGCGAGCGTTATGAAGAAGCGCGGGAAGAAAGCAGCCCATCCGCTTGGCTGCGCGGGCAACGCTGGCTGGCTGAAAAGCTGGTTTTCCAAAATCTGAAAGTGATGCTGGGGCTGGACCGCGCGCGCATCATGTTTACCGGTGCCGCGCCTGTTTCGCCCGACCTTATTCGTTGGTATCGCGCTATCGGTCTCGACTTGTATGAGCTTTATGGCCAGACCGAATGTTCAGGCATTACTTCATCCAATCGCGATGGCGCAAACCGCCTCGGTTCTATCGGCCAAGCCGTGCCGCATGTTGAAATGAAGATTGCCCAAGATGGTGAAATTCTTTATCGCGGCCCGCATATTTTTAAAGGCTATTTGAACCAGCCGAAAAAGACCGCTGAGACGTTGATTGATGGCTGGCTGCATTCAGGCGATGTCGGCTCGGTGGATAATGAAGGCTATTATAAAATCACCGACCGCAAAAAAGACATCATCATTACGGCCGGTGGTAAAAACATCACGCCGAGCGAAATTGAGAACCAGCTGAAGTTCTCGCCCTATATTTCAGACGCGGTGATTATCGGCGATAAGCGCAAATATCTCACTTGCTTGGTGATGATTGACCATGAAAACGTGTTGCAATATGCGCAAGATTTGAATGTGCCGTTTACCGATTATGCCAGCCTGTGCGCGCGCGAAGAAATTATCGACCTGATTAATGAAGAAGTCGAGAAAGTGAACCAAAACTTTGCGCGGGTTGAAACGGTTAAAAAGTTCACCATAATCGATAAAGAATTGACCGCCGATGATGAAGAATTGACGGCGACGATGAAATTGAAACGGTCGAAAGTGGCCGAGACCTATAAGGAATTGATTGACGCAATGTATTAAGCGCCAATCAAAAAATGCGGGCTTAGGAGGCAGGTATGAAACTCTTTTCACTCAAAACAATCGTGGCGGGCTTTGCCGCCATCGGCTTGGCGGTCGCACCGGTGCAAGCCGGTCAGGGTGTCACGGATGATGAAATCATCATTGGCGCGCATACGGCCTTGAGCGGACCGGCGGCTATTTGGGGCGTCGACTCGACCAAGCTGGCGCGCATGATGTTTGAAGAAGTCAATGCCAAGGGCGGCATTCACGGGCGCAAAATCCGCTACATTGTTGAAGACACGCAATATCAAGTGCCGTTGGCGGTGAAAGCGGTTAACAAGCTGCTCAATCGCGACAAGATTTTCGCCATGCATTTGGCGCTTGGCACCGGTCATAATAATGCGGTGTTCAAACGCCAATTCGCCAAAAACGTGCCGAATATGTTTCCGCTTTCCGGCGCCGTGTCAATGGGCTCGCCGTTTCATAGGCTGAAGTTCCAATCTCTGTCGACTTATGCGCAACAAACCCGTGCCGGCATTCGTTATTTCCACAAAACCAAAGGCCATACGCGAATTTGTAATTTTGCGCAGGACACGGATTACGGGCAAGAAGTGCTAGATGCGACAAAAGCCGAGGTTAAAGCTTTGGGGCTGCAACTGGTGAAAGTGACCAAGCACAAGTCGACGGAAACCGAATTTGTCGGTGCAATGACCTCTTTGAAAAATGCCAATTGTGATTTGATTGTCTTCGGCACGATTATTGCCGATGCCATTCGCGGCTACTCAACCGCCCGCAAGCTGGGCATTACCGCTGATATGATCGGCAATGTTGCTTCGGCTGATAAGATTGTCGCGGCGGCCAAAAACAATGCAACGGAAGGCTTTTACGTGGCAACGGCGGCGCGCGCCCTTTATGGCGATGACCCGAAATTGACTGCCGGGCAAAAAGACCTGATTGCACGGTTTAATAAGCGTTGGGGCGAAGACCCGTCAGCTGCGTTGATTTATGGTCATATGCAGACCAAATTGCTGATTAAAGGACTGCAGGATGCCGGCCCCGATTTAACAGTCGATAGCTTTATCGCTGCAATGGAAAACATCAAAGATTTCGATGATGGCATCGGCACGCCATTGCACAGCTATTCATCGACCAGCCATGTTGGCGCTGACGGTGTGCTGTTGGATGTTGTCAAAAGCGGCAGGTTCGTTCCGGTCGCCGACGATATCAACAAAATGTAAAAACACGCGATAGCTGTGGCGGCTTAACCGACTTTAAACCGCCGTTAAATCGCCATGGCTATCGTGTTTAACTCGAAGCGATTACGCAGTTCCAAAAGCGGCGTATCAATCTCTTCTTCCCATTTATGAAAATGAATATTCTTTGAGTTGCGCCCGAAGGTCCACCCATCGGCAATGGCATCCATGCACTGGGTGATGATGCGCGGCTCAAGAAACGTGTAATGGGCAGTCGTCACTGCCATGCGCATGGCGTGATAGGGGAAGCGCAATTGCGCCAGATAATAAGCCGCTAACGCCAATTCGCCCATATGCGTCGCCTTATATCCGGTCAAAATATGCAGGAAATCATGCGTTTGAAAGCCGCGCGTGATGAGATAGCTGAGGTCGGCAGGCAGCCGATTAAGCGCGCCTTTTTGGGTCAGTTCTTCATTCATTGCGCGATAATTGCGGCCAAGATTTTCTTCCAATTTATTCTCAACCAAAAATGCCCGATAGCTATGGCCAAGTGAACCCGGTGCACATTCAGCCAGTCTGTCCAGCGAAAGTGGTTCGGCGAAGTGCCGTTC
Organism: Alphaproteobacteria bacterium; assembly: GCA_965662315.1. Lineage (GTDB taxonomy): Bacteria > Pseudomonadota > Alphaproteobacteria > RS24 > RS24 > UBA8337. Next base: position 1,414 of record CBFIHY010000049.1, on the reverse strand, counting down.
TTTCAGAAAATCATCGACACCGTCAATTTTGTGCATTTCTTCCAAATAGCCGTCTATCGCCTCATCCGGCGCTTCGGCCCACCAATCGTGAAACAGAAAATACACGCCATATTCAAGCGGCGTATCAACGGAAGTCAGAAACTTCTCGGCAAATGTCCGATCGACTTTCTTATCCATAAGTTTCCCCTGAAATATAAACACAGGTTAGGGGATAATCTGCCGCTTTAGCAAGCGGTTATGCCAAGGGTCTTGGTAATAGTCCGGTCTGACTTGAAGTTGCCAGCAATGTGCCATCTTCGGCGAATAAATGCGCATTGCCTTGCGCCGCACCGCGCGTGAAGCTCGACATTTGCGTTACCATCAATATCCATTCGGTCGGCTTTGTGTTGATAAGACGAAACGTATTATCGAGGCTGGTGCCGCGCCGTGTACGTTCATGTGCGCCGAGAAAGAAATCCGACACTAAGGCCAGATACGCCGCATCAATGGTCGGTTCGAAATGAGCGCGTATCCACATATGCTCAGTGCCTGCCACGGGGTCTTCGAAAGCGGTTTTGCGTTCAAACCGGCCGATGAGGTTTTTATCATTGGCGAATAGATCGGGCGTTTTTTCAGGGCATTTATCGGGCGGCGCCACCTCTGGCATGCTAACGAAAGCACGGTCCGGCTCGCCTTCGCGTGCGCCCAGTGCTGCGAGTGTGCGGTGCAACACCGTATCACCGCGCTTCATTTCAAGCATGGCTTGCACAACCGAGCGACCGCCCGATACCGCTTCAACATTTATCTGCATATCCTCGCCAAGCATTCCGTGATTGAGAAAATGCGTTGTCGCCCAATAAAGCGGTTTGTCGAAATAGCGTTCCAGCACGTCGATATGCGTCGCCATTGCCGCGCCACCCATATAAAATTGATGGTCTTCAGGCCCGACACAAACCGCCGGCGGCGGTGAATAAGAAAACTGTGCATCGCCGACTTCCTCGGCCCGCCAAAAAGGAATTTGCATTTTTTCGTCCTATAGAGCCAGCGTAAAGCCGCCATTGACCGGATAGGTTTGTCCGGAAATCCACTCGCTGGCATCAGAAGCCAGATAAAGAGCCATATTGGCAATATCATTCGGCTCACCCGGGCGGCGAACGATATATTTAGACATTGTGCTTTTCAGTCGTTCCGGGTCTTCCAACCAGGCTTGTGTCGCCGGTGTATTGGTCAGCGAAATGACGATATTATTGGCGGTAATTTGATAGCGAGATGAGCTACGCGCCACGCTGCGCATAAAGCCCGCCGCACCCGCTTTGGCACCGGAATAAATCTCCATACCCATATCGCCATAGCGGCTGGCATCAGAGATGATGGAGATAATGCGACCCGGTGCTTGGCGTTGCATCATGCCCGGCAATACCGCGCCGACACAATT
>CBFIHY010000048.1:0-10656 GCA_965662315.1 Alphaproteobacteria bacterium | reverse complement strand
AGATGACAGCCCAAGCAAATAAATTACGCGAAACGTAAGTCTCACCCATATCGGACAAAGTAATATTGAAAGCCACACCGAACAATAAGATCGCGCTTAAGACGATCGGCGATGCCAAAGTTTTCAAAATATCACGCATATATTCACCAAAAAAAAGAGCGCAGTGATCGCACTGCGCTCTTTAAAAAATAACTAAATCAAAACTTAGAAATTTTTGATTGTCGTATCGCGTTTTGTCAAACGTCCATCATCATCGCCTTCTTTGGCGCAGAAATAAACGTCAACGTGCTTGGCGCCTGTGCCTGAAACACGAACGAGAATGTCACCGTTTTCAGCACCTGAATTAAGGGTGGTGCAAGTTGTCGTGCCATCAGTCACAGTAGCAGTGCTTGATGTGGCGCGAATAGCGTCAGAACCGGTACGCGTCGTTTTGTACGGATTTTTAAAGCTCTCGAAAGGACCACCGGTTGCGGCAATTTTGCCAAAGCAACCTGTTGACGCAATCGCGGACGCTGCTGAAGTGTTCGAGTCAAGCGTTGCAGCTTTACACTCGACCGGATCGGTATCAATACCGGCAGCGCGAACTGTTTTCGTGTTAACCAACCACTGGTGAACCGCTTTCGCGTTTGCATCGGTAACTGATTTCTTAGTGCTATCAATATAACCCTGGTAGCCAACAACGCCAACAGCAGCAAGAACGCCGATGATAGCCACAACAACCAGGAGTTCGATAAGGCTAAAGCCTTTTTCGCTTTGTGCGCGAATGTTCATTGGAACTCTCCTTTTATACAAACGCGCCTAAGCGCGAACCCAACTTGGTAAATAAACTGTAAATTCCTGTAATTTGCAACAGGTTTTGACAAGTTTTTTAATCTAGTGTTTCTTATGCACACACACTCATTTTTGAACGGAAATCTGGAATAGTCATGGCATTTCAATTTAAACGCGACCGCGGTGAAAATATCGCCTTAACCCTTACCGGCGATGTCGACCTGGAAATCACGCCCGACATTAAAGCGCAGCTCGCCAGCCAGTTAGAAGACGCACGCTCATTAAATATTGATGCGCGCGGCGTCAGCTATCTCGACAGTTCCGGCGTCTCGATCATGGTTATCGCGATGCAAAGCTGCAAACAAAAGCGCATTGAGTTCACCATTGCAGCGATTAGCGATGAAGCGGTGCGGGTATTGGAATTGGCCAAACTGGATAAAATTTTGCCGATTAAGCAGATAACCGGTCCGGCCAATTCGGTTGATGTGGACGTTTTTGCGCAAACCGGCAGTTCAGATAGCCAGCTTGCGGCCGATATGGCAGGCGGTCAAGCACCGAGCAGCGATGATGATTTGATTGCCGCGCTTTCTGCGGGAGATGCGCAAGGCGGTATGGAAGACGAGCCAGCGACGCCTGCCGTTGAACTGGAAATGACACCTGAACCTGAACCTGAACCGGCACCACAACCGGCTCCCGAGCCTGCGCCCACCCCAACTGCAACCCCGTCAGCGGCTCCGGCAGCAACCCCGTCGCAAAGTGACGGCGCGGCGGATACGCAAGAGGGTGGCCCAACGTCAGGCGATGGTGGCAAATTTACCCCCGGCACGTTTTAGGCCCCTTAAATGCAAGAAGTCAGCCAACAGCTGGACATTGTCTATCGGATGATGTCGGCCTTTGCCTCAAGCTCTGATATGTCTCAGACATTATATGAAGGGCTTGATTATGTACGCCAACAAATTGGCGCCGAGGCAGCCAGTTTCTTTTTTCTGCATGAGGAAAGTAACACGCTGCGCTGCGAAGCATGCATCGGGCCAACCGATATTACCGGCCTCGAAATCCCGGCCGAAGCGGGCATTGTCGGCGCGGTAACCCAAAGCGATGAAATGCGCTATGTCCGCGATACCTCGCAAGATGATGATTTTACCGGCGCGGTTGACGCAAAAACCGGCTTTGTGACCAAATCAATGATTTGCGTTCCGGTTTCCGGTAATGGCCGCCGCTATGGCGCATTGCAGCTTATCAATCGCTTGGACGGACAGTTTTTCACCGATAATGATGCGGCACTGGTTTCGGTTTACGGCAAAAGCGCCGCCTTGGCGCTGGCCAATTCGCAAATGGCCAAACGCATGGTTGAAGCGGACGGCTTTAAACGCGATTTGCAAATGGCCTCGCGGGTGCAGGAAAGCCTGTTTCCGGAAGCCAATTTTGATTTTATTCACGGCATAAATATTCCCAAAAAAGGCGTTTCCGGCGATCTCTATGATTATGTCGAACGCGACGGGCAGATTTATTTTTGCATGGCCGATGTTTCGGGCAAGGGCACTGATGCGGCTTTGGTGATGGCCAAAACGCACAGCCTTTTTCGCACGCTGACACGCAGCCTGCCGGCGGTTGATGATTTATCGGCGCGGATTAATGCCGAACTGGTGGAAACCGCCTTTAACGGCATGTTCGTCACCGCCATTATCGGCCGCTATGACCCCAATACAGGGGAAATGCAATGCTGTAATGCGGGCCATGAGCCGGGCCTTTTGGTCGGCACAAACGGCTCGTTTAATTATGTCGAAGCCAGCTTGCAACCTTTGGGTATCTTGGATTTTGAAGCCGACGATATCACGGTAGAAATCCATGATTTAAGCGCCACACGCTTCTTTTGCTATTCCGATGGTATTACCGAAGCGGAAATTAACGGTGTCATGCTGGGCTCGACCAAGCTGGCCTCCATATTAGCGGAGCAAATGGATTTTCCCGTCACCGCGCAAGTCGAGCACACGGTGGAAGTGGTGAAAGGCAAAGCTAGCCGCCTGCCCGATGATTTGACGGTTTTGGGCTTGGGCTGTCCGCCGCAAAGAAAGCGCCCGACCGCATTAGAGCCGGAAGTCGATGACATGGCAGTGGCAGAAGACCTGTTGCTCAATGTGTCGATAACCAATGAAGTTCCAGAATTGCGCCGCCTGCGCCGTGAGATTGAAGCCAAGCTGACCGACACACCGGCGCAAGGCATTATCACCAATATTTGTCTGGCGGTCGATGAAGCGACGCAGAATATTATCCGCCACGCTTTTCAAGACGATGCTGCCGGCCGCATTAATATTGCCGCGCATATTGCCGATAATCGCCTGCATATCACCATTACCGATACGGCACCGCTGATTGACATTGAAAAAGTCAAACCGCGCGATTTGGACGAATTACGCGAGGGTGGCTTGGGCACGCATTTCATTATGGAAATTACCGAAGAAGCGCGCTGGTCGCATGATGGCGGGCGCAATCGTCTGGATATGATTTTCGCTCTATAATTTGCGATTATGAATTATTGTTCGTGGCCTTATGCGCTTGGCGCAGATCGCGCAATAGGCTTTTCAATTGCTGCCGATCGGCAACAAGTTGCGCATTATTTTCGCGCGGTACATACAGCACATGGCAGAAAAAACCCTGAAACGCTTCAATCGGCGCGCGCAAAGCCGGCGCCGCTTCTGACCAGCGACGGGCAAAATCCATCCGCCCCTCATGCAAGGGCCGATCGAGATTATATTTTTTGGCGAGGCTCATAAAGTTTCGCTCAAGCCGCAACATCGGGTCGCGGCGCGTCCACCACCGCCACGCCAATAAGGGCGTAACAAAAACAATCGTGCCGAACAGCCAGAAGCTGGCAAAAGAAATCAGCCGTCCCAACACACTGCCGGATAATAATTCGCGCCGCGCTTGCTCGTCATAAAGCACAATATCGCTATTCAAGCGGGTGACGAAGGCGTCAACTTGCTGGAGCCCGCGCTGCAGGGTGCCGCGCCACCCGGGCAGGGTTTCAATACTGGCTGCTTCCAATTGTCGACTTTCAAAAACCACTGCCGCTTCCGGCACCATTTGCGTCGGGTCAAAACGCCGCCATTGGCCGGGCGCAACTTCAGCCTCAACCCATGCATGAGCGTCTGATTGCCGAACCCGATAATAATTGCCATAGCCGTTCCACTCGCCGCCCTGATAGCCGACAATCACATTGGCCGGAATACCGGCGGCGCGCAAAGCCGTAGCCATGGTCATAGCGTAATGGCTGCAATAGCCGCGCCGTGTTTCAAAGAAAAACCTATCCAGCTTATCGGCATCATTGCCATCCAAGCGACCGGGATTGAGCGTATAGGCAAAACGACCGCCGGCAAATTCTTGCAAAATCATTTGTATAAAAGCACTGCGCGAACCGGCCTCTAGATATTTTTCTCGCGCCCATGCGGCCAGACGCGGCTGCCCGAAGGTTTGTAATTGTGTCGATAGCGCGGCCCGATACGGATTTTGCAAGCTCGACTGCATGACGATTTGTTGGTCCAGCACCGAATTACGGGTCAGCGGCACATATTCACCGACCGAATTGAGCCGTGCATTATTATCGACACGGCCACTCACCGGCACGCCCAAAACCGGATGCCATTTCGGCGCTTGGCGCGCATGGCGCACGCCATATCGCAGGGCCGTGCCGCTATCGGTCAATCTTTTATCAAATGATAATTGGCCGCCATCGCGATTGGTTCGCGGGTCGCGCACCCAGCTGGCCCCTTCCATAAGTCCCAGCACATGCACCCGCCAATAAAGATTGTTTTGCGGCAAAGGCGCTTCGACAAAAGCCCTGAACGCATCTTCACCATTAGCGATGACAGATGAAAAGCGGCCCATATCAAGACGCTCACCAACACCGGTGGAAGCTTCCGGCGGGGCCAGACCGGGAATGGCACTGGCGTTGATGCGCGGCATTAAAATAAACGCGGCAATGGCAAAAAACAAAGACCCTGATAGCGCGACAATGATTGGCAATAGCCGAATGCGCAGGCCCGAAAGCGGCATATCATTAATCCGCAATGTGAACACACCGGCGTAAAATACCACCGCCACCAGCAATAATAAAAACACGAAAACATTGGCCGATAAAACCATCACGCAAAGCGCCGGAAAAATAACCCCAATAAGATTAAACGCGCCCGGGCGTCCGTCTTCCATCACTTGCTCGGCGGCCGATAAAACCAGCACAACCAGCATGAAAAACGGCGCTTGCGGCGGCCTTATGAGCTGCGCCAGTAAAAACAATACCAATGGAATAATCAGCAATAACAGGCCGGTGCGCCACCAGCGCCGCGGCAATAGCGTAATGGGCCACATCAGCGTCCATAAAATAAACGCCCGCAAATCGGTAAAAGCGGCCAAAGTGAGGGCGACCGGCGTCGCCGCCAAATAAAGCAGCGCAGCGGTTAGCTGCGCTTGTGCCGTTCCCGGCAAGAATCTCAGCCTATTGTGCCCGCGCCAAAGCATTAAACGCTTGCTCCCGTGCCGGCTTGTCGTAAATCTGGTAATCCGCGCCTTGCAGCGTCATGCGCGCCGGTGCCCCAATGCGCTCTGCAACCGCCAGGCCGCCTGATAAATAAGACAGGCTGTCTTCCAATTCGCCATTGGGCTGGCGCAAGACCAGCTCGCCTTGCGCATCAATGCCATGCTCGCGAACCATGGTTTCGCGCGTCGTCGCATAGCGTTTCCAATCAATCCGCGCCGGTGAATCGCTATCTTGATAATCGCGTAAATCACCCAACTCATCGGCAAAATTATTTTGCTGTCGCTTTTGTTCGGCCGCTTGCGCCATGGCCGGATTGCCGCGCGGATAAGCAGTCACCGCCTGCTCGCGCGGTTGCGGCGCGACAATAATATCGCCGGGCGGGTTAAGCCAACTCCAAGCGCGGGCAATGCCGAACGGAAATAAAGTCTCGATTTTGAGCGGCGGTACACCATGCACGCCCCGCGCCAGCGGCCCTATGGGCACCATCACCGCAGTGGCGCCGGTTTCCATCTCCAGCGGCATATCCCCCATCGGGCCGACCAATTTCAAATTGAAAGCCGGTTGCGCCTTTTTGATTGTCAGGCGGATAAATTGCGGCGTATCGGCAAAATAATAAGGCTCAATATGCGCCTCAATTTGCAGCCCTTGAACATTACGGACACTGGCAATCAAGGACAGCATAAATACCAGAAACAGAAATATAACGCCGAGCAGAATAAAATTATTTTGCACCTTATAGCCCATGGCGAAACTGGCCAGCACGAGAAAACCGGCATACAGGCCATAGCGATTGGGCAAAATGAAAATATGGCTTTGTCGTATCTGCCATATGCCGTCTGTCCAGCGACGCCGACGCCGCGCCGACAGCCGACGCGTGACTTTTTCAGCCACTGATAATTTACGGATGGTTTGTTCCGCCGCCATTTACGGCACTTCCACCTGTTGCAAAATATCTTGCAAAAGCGACGCTGATGCGCCGGTAATCGGCCCCAAACGGTGTTGCAAGGCGGGCACGAAAACCGCTTGCACATCTTCCGGCTGGCAATAATCACGCCCCTCAATCATTGCATGCGCTTGCGCCAAACCTTTGATTTGAATGAGCGCGCGCACCGATAAATTCGGCAGGCTGGCGGCCCGCAACCGGCCGGCCAAGGCTTGCAGATAAGAGACAATCGGGTCGGTAAAACTGATATTGGCGCAGGCATTGCGTAAGCCGTTAAACGCACCCGGCGCGAGCACCGGCGCGCCTTGCTCAAAATTCTCCGTGCCGGAAACCGCATCGCGCAAAATTTCCGCTTCGACATTATCCGACGGCAGCCCAAGGCTGAAGGAAACGGCAAAGCGGTCAAGCTGGCTTTCCGGCAACGGTGAAACACCGATTTGCTCGGTCGGGTTTTGCGTCGCAATGACGATAAACGGGTCCGGCAAGGCAAAGCTTGACCCATCAATCGTCACTTGCCGCTCGGCCATTGCTTCCAGCAAAGCTGATTGGCTTTTTGACGGCGCGCGGTTCAATTCATCGGCCAGCAAAAGCTGGGTGAAAACCGGCCCTTGGCGAAATTCAAAATCACCGGTTTTCGGGTCGAAAATATTAACCCCGACAATATCCGATGGGGTGGTGTCATTGGTGCATTGCAGGCGGCTCCAATCGAGCTGCAAATGATGCCCAAGGGCGCGTGCCAGACTGGTCTTGCCCATGCCCGGCGCGTCTTCAATCAATAAATGCCCGCCGGAAAGCATCGCGGCCAAAGCCAGCCTGACCTGCTCTTCCTTATCGCGCACTGATATCAAAACCGCGTCGACAACCTCGGCCAGTTTTGCCAAATCCGGCATTTCCGCTGACCGCTCTTTCTCACTCGCACTCATAAACAACCTACCTTGATAATCCTCAGCGCAACATAGCGGCTTTGTGTCAAATTTCCATAATCAAACTTGCATTTTTACGAGCAATCGCTCAGTTATAGAGCATGAGTGAAAGCGATTTTGCCCCACCTGTTGCGCCAACGCCGATTGTCCATTGCCGCCATTGCCGTTATTGGGATGCACATATGTTGGCCCGCCCAACCCGCACGCCGGAGGGCCTGTGCCGCCGCAAAGCCCCGTCTCCGGCAATTGTTGCCGATGATATTGATACCGGCACGAGCTGGCCGAAAACATTTGAAGATGATTGGTGTGGCGAAGGCGAACCGAACGAACCGCTTGGTTAAGTTTAGCCGCCTGCCAAATCACCGGCTGAGAAGATTGGCAAATAAAGCGCGACCACCATCATACCGATAAGGCCACCGACAAACACAATCATAATCGGCTCAATCACGGTCGACAGACCTTCCACCAAAGCATCAAATTCTTCTTCATAATAATTGGCAATGGAGTTGAGCATTTCTTCCATATTACCGGTCCGCTCACCAACCGCGATAAGCTGCGACAGCTCGATTGGAAATACTTTCTCTTTGGCAAACAGGCTCGAAAGCTCAGCACCGGTCATCACATCGCGTTTCACGCGGTCAAAAGCTTGCATGAATAACGTATTGGTTGTCACGGTCGAGGCGACGGTTAATGTTTCCAGCACGCTGACCCCGGCGGCAAACAAATTGGCCATCAGCAAAGAAGAGCGCGCCACAACGGCCATCATGATGATGCTGCCGAATAAGGGCATACGCAAAAGCAGCGCATGCCACGCATAGCGATAGGGTTTGACATATTTGGTCATTAAATTTTGGAACATCAGCACCGAGAAGACGACCGCCGCTACCCCGCCGACATTGCGCATATCACTGATCCACTCACTGGCATCAACAATCGCTTGTGTCGGGCCGGGCAGCGCAATGCCCATGCCTTCATACATTTCTTGGAAAGTCGGCACCACATTGGTCAACATGAAAAGCGAAATACCGAGCGACACGGTAATCAAGGTAATCGGGTAGAACATCGCCGATTTAATGCCCGATTTAATTTTTTGCTGCTTTTCGAGAATTTCCACCAGCTTGTCGATAAACTTATCCAGCATACCCGACACTTCACCGGCCTCAATCATATTGCGATAGACATTATCAAAATGCCGTTCATGCTCGTTAAACGCCTCAGATAGCGGTTTACCATCGTTAAGCGTGGCAATCATTTGCTGCGTCACCCGCTTCATATTGGGGTTTTTGGTTTGCCCCGACACCATGATAAGCCCGTCCAAAATAGGCAAACCGGCGCGGATCATGGTTGATAGTTTTTTGGTGAACATGAGGATTTCTTTAGCCGGAATTGAACCGAACGGCCCCCATGTCAGCTCAATATCAAGCGCTGATTTTTTCTTCTCTTTAACTTCTTTGAGTTTTTTGACCTTAATGCGTTGTTGGCGCAAAGCCGAGCGCGCGCGCGACAAAGTAGTGGCCTCAATCTGACCTTTTACTTTTTTACCGCCTTGGGTACCCGCATATGCAAAATTACTCATGTCTTCTAATTAGCTGACCACCAGCACCCTTGTAAACTCTTCAAGACACAAAACACCATCTTTCACATAATCGCGGCCAACCTCTTGCATGGTCAAAAAACCGTCAGTACGGGCCGCTTCCAAAATTTCAGGCGCTTGTTTTTGCTCCAAAATCGCTTGCTCGACTTCCGGTGTCACGCGCAGCACTTCATAAATGCCTTGCCGCCCTTTATAGCCGCTGCCGTCGCAAGCCGAGCAACCGGCCCCCCGCTTCGGTTTGAACTGGCTCATTTCTTCTTCCGTGAAGCCGATATATTTCAACGCCGCTTCGGTCGCCGTATCATCATCCACCAGACAGCTGGAACAATTTTTCCGCGCCAGACGCTGCGCCACAATCAGCGACAAGGCGGCTGAAATCATAAAGCTCGGCACGCCCATATTGAGCAGTCGCGAAATCGTCGCAATCGCATCATTTGTGTGCAGGGTCGATAATAGAAGGTGGCCGGTCAGCGCCGCCTTAACGGCAATCTCCACCGTCTCTTGGTCGCGAATCTCACCAACCAGAATAACTTCCGGGTCTTGGCGCAAAAACGCCCGCAAAATAGATGAGAAAGACAGGCCGATTTTCTCGTTGGCTTGGGTTTGGCCCAGCCCTTCGAGATAATATTCAACCGGATCTTCCGCCGTCATAATATTGGTGCCCGGGTCGTTAATATATTGCAGCGCACCATAAAGCGTCGTCGTCTTACCCGAGCCGGTCGGGCCGGTCACCAGCACCATGCCTTGCGGCGCGGTAATCGCCTCAACAAGCTTTTGCAAATCATTTTCTTTAAAGCCGATTTTATCAATCGACAAAGACGGATCGCCTTTCAGCAGACGAATACAAATCCGTTCGCCGTTTTTGCCGGGCAGCACGTTAAACCGCGTATCGACATCTTCGCCATCTTTGGTCCGAAAAGTAATCGCGCCATCCTGCGGCAGGCGTTTTTCGGAAATATCGCAATCGGCGAGAATTTTGAAACGCGTCACCACGGCCAAATAATTATGGAATAAATATTCGGCGTATTGGTCCATGGTCTCCAAAACGCCATTAATCCGAAAGCGAATGCGCGCCGCCTCGCGATACGGCTCCACGTGAATATCACTGGTATCGGTAACGATGGAATATTGCAAAATATCGTCGACAAAGCGGATAACCTCGCTCGGGTCATCAATATCATAGGCTGAACGCCGCTTCGGTTTCGGCTTGGCCTCCGGCGGCGGCGCCTCTTCAGCTTTTTTCTCAGCCTCATGGCCGAGCGCTTTTTTGACCTCTTCCGCCTCCATGCATGCGGCGAACTCGCTTGGTTTGATCAGGAAAAACTCAACATTTTGATTGCTCAAAGCCTTGATTTGATTGGCCAAAGTCGCCTTGGTCGGGTCAACCGTGCCGACCCGCAAAAATCGCCCCTCGCGGGCAAAGGGCAGAATATGCTCTTTCTCAATCATTTTTTTCGGTATTGAGGCCAGCGCCTCCGGCTCCACTTCGCCGGGCGTCAAATTGCGCCGCCGTAAAGCATAGGCGCGCGACAAGACGGTCATCACCAATTCTTCATCGACCACTTCCTTCATCAACAAAGCCAATGCTTTGCCGCTGCGCGATTCCGCCTGCACCATAATCTCGGTCATTTGTTCTTTTTCGACCTGGCCGCTGGCCTGCAAAATACGCAATACGCGGTCAGCTACATCTTTGGTATATTCAACCATTTTACGCTCACGCTACTCCGCTCTTACTTCTCAATCCGTTCAGGTTTTTTCGCTAAATCTTTAATAAAACCGCCGGAACCTTCACGCCGCTTGGCTTCATTTTCCTGTAATTTCTTTCCCAAAGCGGTATCGCCCGGTTGCAATACTTCCGGCGCTTGCGCACCGGCTGCCGTGCCCGCCGCAG
>CBFIHY010000047.1:0-10863 GCA_965662315.1 Alphaproteobacteria bacterium | reverse complement strand
TAAGCTTTATTGCCGAGATTTTGTCCGGCGCGGAAAAAGAAAACTTGCACGCAAGATTGCCCGCCTTGCTTTTCAATCGCAATCACATCGGCCTCGACAATATCGCCCGGGTTAATGCCGCTTTCTTGCTGCACATAAGTCAGCGCCCGAATGCGATCACGCGCCGCGGCGGCCGCTTCAAAATCCATCGCGTCACTGGCCGCTTGCATTTTTTCCAGCAGCGCCTCTTGCACTTGTCGGCTTTTGCCGTCCAAGAAATCGCGCGCCTCTTCGACCAATTCATTATAGCCCTCAGTCGATATTTCACCGGTGCAGGGGGCGCTGCATCTTTTGATTTGATAAAGCAGGCAGGGGCGGGTGCGGCTTTCATAAACACTGTCAGAGCATGAGCGCAGCAAAAACGCCCGTTGCAATGTATTGAGCGAACGATTGACTGCACCGGCAGAAGCAAATGGCCCGAAATATGAACCATGCCGCTTGCGCGCGCCACGATGTTTGAACAATTGCGGCACTGAATGGTCTTCGGCCAGCAAAATATACGGAAAGCTTTTATCATCGCGCAGCAGCACATTATAGCGCGGCTTCATTTTCTTAATCAGATTGGCTTCCAGCAGCAGCGCATCGGTCTCGGTCTCGGTGCGAATGAATTCCATATCGCGCGTCGCCTCAATCATGCGCAAAATGCGGTTATTATGGCCGGTCGGGCGGGCATAAGAACGAACGCGGTTTTTCAGATTTTTGGCTTTGCCGACATAAAGCACATTGCCATCGCCATCGAGCATGCGATAGACACCGGCGCCCGATGGCAAAGTCGAAACTTTAGCCTCGATCAGCGCGCGCCCGGTTAATGGCGCATCGGTTTTGCTCGTTTCGCTCACGGTTTTACCAATATCATTTCGGATAGCGTCAATTTAGGCAATTTCAGCGATAAAATGTAAACTTTCTGCGCAAAATTATATTCACCAGTTTTGTGGATAACTATGTGCATAGAAAATTGGAATAGGGGCCAAGTTATTGATTTATATAGCCTCCGAACTCATTGCCTAAAAACTAGGCAATATAGTTATAGTATTGTTTTTATTGATAAAATACAAATCAAGCGGCTAAAAAAAATATTTTTTCGAGGGTATTTTGTCCCTTTACAAAAATGAAATTATTTTGCAGACGCGTGTGAATTACTCGCCTATTCCGTTTTTAACATGAAAATCAATATCTTAACTGGTGGGTGGCAATGAAAATACAGTCAAAAAGGGCTGTTTTTAGCGGTTTTTCAGCGATGAAAATCAGCCGCGTAGGCGAGAAATTGCAATTCCGACCGATGCCGCGTCGTCTATCGCGTCCGGCTTTTCAACTTGCACGCGCAGTTCCATAATCCGTCTATCTTGCATCAGCTCATCGGCCAGCATCTCGGCCAGCGTTTCGACCAAATCAATATGCCCACGGCTGACCAGCGCGGTCGCTGTCTTGCACATATCCTCATAGCAAACCACTTGCGCAATATGTGCGGGCGTTTCGCTGCTGTCTTCCAGCACACCGGCGTCAATGCTGATCCAAATGGTCTGCGGGTCGGCTTTTTCATGCGGATGAATACCGATACTGGCTTCCAGTGCCAGCCGCTTAACAAAAACATGGCGCAGGCCGCGCGTCGCATTGGCGAAATCGGGTTGCTGATGGGGCGATTGCTGGTTCATTACTCTTTCACCTCAACAACATCCGGTGTTTGCCAGGCCAAATGCTGGCCGCCATCTTGCGTTAATGTGCGGCCGGTCATGGCGCGGGCAGATAAAATATAACGGGCGGCGGCAACAATATCATCCGGCGTTGCGCCATGCCCCAGCGGCACCAGCCGCGCTTGTTTGTCAAACTCGGCTTGTTCTTGGCGCGGATTGGGCAGGGTCGGCCCCGGCGCAATCGCGTTGACCCGAATATGTTGCGGCGCCAAAGCCATGGCAAAAGTCTCGGTTAAAACCGCCAGACCGGTTTTGGAAACCGTATAGCTGGCGAAGTCCGGCGTCAGCCGGTCGACCCTTTGGTCGGTAATATTAATGATATTGGCATCTGCCACCGAACCGTCTTTCAGCTCCGGCTGATTGGCAAAATCGCGCATCAGCAAAGCCGGTGCGCGCAAATTGGCATTGATATGCGTGTCCCAGCTTTCAGTTGTCAGCGTATGCGCCGTGTCGCGCTCAAAGGTCGAGGCATTATTGATGAGTGCGGTCAGGGGGCCAAGCGCGTCAACCGCCTGTGGCACTAAAGCCTCAGTAGCGGCGGCATCGCGTAAATCAGTTTGCAGTGTAACGGCGCGACCGCCTTTGCTGGTGATATTGGCAGCCAGCGTGTCCGCCTCTGTTTGCGACCCGGCATAGTGAATGGCGACGGCCCAGCCATCATCGGCCAAGGCCTCAGCCAGGGCGCGACCGATGCGCTTGGCGGCGCCGGTAATCAATACGGCTTTTGGGTGAACGTCACTCATGCGCCTGATGTAGCAGTTTTTGTCGGGCGGCTCTAACCGTTTTTTAACCAATTCGGTCGCAGATTGATGTCACCGCATCTCTTGGCAATAGGTAAAAAGGAAAATGATTATGTTAGACGAGCAAATTGAAAACCAGCATGAGCGGCCAGCGCCGTCACACCTTTTATTAAAAACCTTTATCGCCCATGTCGGCTTATTGATCTTGTTTTTATCAGTGCTTTATTGGTCGACCAAATAAACCGCGATGGCTGGCGACAAAAGCCGCTTCAAAGCTTGTGCCAAAAACCCTTTTACAAGTGAAATGAATTGGGTATGTTGTCGTCAGACCTAAAAATAAAAACAGGAGGTCTTGCATGGCGTGTGTTTGCCAATCCAGCGTATTTGAAACCAAGCGTCGCGGCTGTTGCCCGATGCCGTGCTGCTGAGCGCGTGCGCGTCATTAACAGAAAATTAACCGGCTCTGCGTAAACTGGTGCCACTGAAGAAGAAGAAAAGGAGGAGATCGATGCATCGCCGATATTCTTATACTTTCCGCCGCTATATGCCTTTGCGCCCTTGGGCCATGGCTTTATTGTCCGTCCTTGTGGTCGGGCTGTCATCGCTGATTGTCAGCGCTGCCAATGCACAATCCGCCAATTATGATAACTGGCCGCAACAATCTCGGGCTGAACGCCTCGGCACTTTCACCTATGTCTATGGTGGTGCGGGTTTCGTGACGCATAGTGGCACAGCTGAAGGGGCCGAAAAATATTGCGGCAATACAGGTGGCGCGAATGATGATGGCACACTGATTTGCCAAGATGCTGCCGAAGATGGTGACGATATGTATGTCGCCGGTGGCTTTGGGGTGCGCTTTCCGAATGAATTCAATTTCGAATTCGGTCTTGGCATTTTAAACGGCGCATATGACCAGCCCAGCTCGAATAATAGTACCAATGCGAAGCCGGACCAGCCGGTCTTTGAAATGTCTGTGCTGAAAAGCTTTAATTTAGGTGGCCCGCCATTGCTCCGCTATACGGCGCGTGTCGGTTTCGCCTCAATTGATGACCCGCATACTGATGACAGCACGTTTTTCGGTGTTGGCGTCTCGCATGAGCCGTTCCGCGTTGAATTGCGCAATTACGACTTTGGTACATTTGACAGTCAGGTGTTTTCCGTCAGCTATATTTACGACTTTTAAGTCTGAAAATAGGTCGGGCACCAAAAGTTTGGTTTAAGGGCCCTTGCGCCGCCGCTTCGGTTTGCGCGGGGCCGCCTCCTTCTTTACGCCGGTCTGGTCGGCGACCCGCGCATCAACTTCTGATTGACGCGCAAACGGGTCGTCGGCCACGGCCAATTCGGTTTCCTGCAAACGTTTAATCTCATCACGCAGCCGCGCCGCCGTTTCAAATTCCAAATCAGCTGCGGCTTCGCGCATTTCCGCTTCCAGCCCTTCAATATGCGACCGCAAATTGCCGCCCAAAAGCGGCGCTTGTTTTTCTTCCATCGCCTCGCGAATACGATACGGGCCGGGCGCGGCTTGATTGTCCCGCTCGGCAATATTTTCCAACACATCGGCAACATTTTTCTTCACTGTTTCGGGCGTGATGCCGTGTTCTTCATTATGCGCCATTTGCCGTTCGCGGCGGCGATTGGTTTCGGCCATGGCGCGTTGCAATGAGCCGGTCATTTGGTCAGCATATAGCAATACGCGGCCTTCAGAATTACGCGCGGCGCGGCCAATGGTCTGCACCAATGAGGTTTCCGAGCGCAAGAAGCCTTCCTTATCGGCATCGAGAATGGCGACCAGCGAACATTCAGGAATATCCAAACCCTCGCGCAGCAAATTAATGCCGATGAGAATATCAAATGCGCCGAGCCGCAAATCGCGGATGATTTCAATCCGCTCCAGCGTATCAATATCGGAGTGCATATAGCGCACGCGCAAACCTTGTTCGTGCATATATTCGGTTAAATCCTCAGCCATTTTTTTGGTTAGCGTGGTCACCAAAACGCGTTGCGCTTTTTTGGCCATTTCCTGACATTCGGCGATTAAATCATCGACCTGTGAGGTGGCCGGACGGATTTCGCATGTCGGGTCAACCAGACCGGTCGGACGAATGACTTGCTCGACAAATACGCCGCCCGTGCGCTCCATCTCCCACGGGCCGGGGGTGGCTGACACATGCACGGTTTGTGGGCGCATAATATCCCATTCTTCAAATTTCATCGGCCGGTTATCGACACAAGAAGGCAACCGAAAACCGAACTCGGCCAGCGTCGACTTACGCTTAAAGTCACCGCGAAACATGCCGCCGATTTGCGGAATGGTGACATGGCTTTCATCGGTAAAGACCAAGGAATTATCGGGTAAATATTCAAATAAGGTCGGCGGCGGCTCGCCCGGTTTGCGACCGGTCAAATAGCGCGAATAATTTTCAATACCGGCGCATGAGCCGGTCGCTTCCAACATTTCCAAATCAAAATGCGTGCGCTGTTCCAGCCTTTGCGCCTCCAACAGCCGACCGGCCGCTTCAAATTCTTCCAGCCGCGTTTTCAGTTCATCTTGAATGCCGACCATGGCCTGCTTCAAAGTCGGGCCGGGCGTTACATAATGCGAATTGGCATAGAGCCGCACTTTTTCCAAATCGCCGGATTTCTGTCCGGTCAATGGATCAAACTCGGTCAGGCTGTCAATTTCATCGCCGAATAATTCGACCCGCCAAGCGCGGTCTTCATAGTGCGCCGGAAATATATCAACCGTGTCGCCGCGGACACGAAAATCGCCGCGCGCAAAGGCCATATCATTGCGCCGATATTGCAGCGCCACCAAATCAGCCAGTAATTGCGAGCGACCGATTTGCATGCCTTTTTCAAGCTGCAGCGTCATGCTGGTATAGCTCTCGACCGAACCGATGCCGTAAATGCACGATACGGAAGCGACAATAATCACATCATCGCGCTCCAGCAGCGCCCGCGTCGCCGAATGGCGCATGCGGTCAATCTGCTCATTAATATTGCTCTCTTTTTCGATATAAGTATCGGTGCGCGGCACATAGGCTTCGGGCTGGTAATAGTCATAATAAGAAACGAAATATTCCACCGCATTATCGGGGAAGAAGCCTTTAAACTCGCCGTAAAGCTGCGCCGCCAATGTTTTATTCGGCGCCAGAACCAAAGCCGGACGCTGGGTGCGCTGAATCACTTGCGCCATGGTGAATGTCTTGCCGCTGCCGGTTACGCCGAGCAAAACTTGGTCGCGCTCACTGGCTGTAATGCCGTCAATCAATTCTTCAATCGCCTGCGGCTGGTCGCCGGCCGGCTCAAAATCCGACACCATTTTAAAGGCGCGACCGCCCTCGGTCTTTTCAGGCCGACTGGCGCGATGCGGAATAAAATCGACAAGCTGCGCTTCGCTCATCCCCGGCTCAGGCACCGGTGCCAATTCTCCGCGTCCGGTTAATGATTTTTGTTCTTCCATGTCGGCAATATAGCGTGAAACGCTGCATCACCCAATATGGCGAACCGTCGCCGTATGATTTTAATGCGATTGGTTTTTATAAAACAGTTCCATGGCCTTTTGCCGCTGCCGCTCAAAAAACCGCTCACTCGCGCTGTGCAGAACCAATCCCAGAAAAATAAGACCCAGCACAATCAACCCGTGCAGCGCGAAAAAGGCGGCCATGGTAATAAACTCGATAAATTGCTCAAACATTTCAAACTCCATTAACAATGGAGTCAGCTTGCGGCGACTGTGGTGAAAATTCGGTTAATGCGGCGCGTCAAATCCGGCGGCGATAATATAGCCGCGCGGCGTTTTGCGGGCATAAGTCAGCCGCCAACCGGTACGGTCGCGATAGCTGTGCCACACACCATTGGCAGCCGTATCGCGAATGAGGTTTTGCCCGAAGGGCCGCCCGTCACTGTCTTTCAGCGCGGCGAAATCAGTGCCGATAAGCGTGCGGTCGGCGGCGTGATAAATATTCTGCCCATCCGCATCCAACACGAATAAATACACACCTTGCGCGTTAAATGCGGTTTCGCGGTCAAACGCCTGTACGGCGCTGGCCATATTGCTTTCTTCGATCATTTGCTGCGCCTGTAAAACCACGGCCAAGGCGCGCGCCGATGTGCGCGTGGCGGCGTCGGCTTCGGGGCGCAAATAAAGCACAATTCCCGCCAGCACCACGGCGGCGGCTAAACTCGTCAACAGATTGTCAAAGCTCTTTGGCATTGAGGCGGCCTTTGCTTCTTGTTTTTGCCATCTCTTAGGCGTAGTTTGCGCGCAAAGCATTGCCTTAGCAAGGAGTTTTCAAATGTCGTCTTTCCTCGCCGATAGCCTGTCACGGGTCAAACCGTCTGCCACAATGGCCGTCACGGATATGGCGCGCCAATTACGTGCGGCCGGACGAGGTGTCATCGGCCTTGGTGCCGGTGAGCCGGATTTCGATACGCCGGAAAACATCAAGCAGGCAGCGATTGATGCGATTGCCCGCGGCGAAACAAAATACACCGCCGTTACCGGTATTGATGAGTTGAAGCAGGCGATTTGCGACAAGTTTAAGCGCGATAACAATCTCGATTATGAGCCGTCACAGGTATTTGTTGCGCCGGGCGGCAAGCCGGTCATTTATGACGCAATGATGGCGACGCTGAACCCCGGCGATGAGGTGATTATTCCGGCTCCCTATTGGGTCAGCTATCCTGATATCGTCAATTTGGCCGGCGGGCAGCCGGTAACGCTGGAAGCGCGCGCCGAAGACGGTTTCAAATTGCAGCCGGAAGATTTGGAGCGCGCGATTACGCCGAAAACCAAATGGTTTATTTTCAACTCGCCATCCAATCCGTCGGGCGCGGCCTATTCGGAAAGCGAATTGAAAAAGCTGACCGATGTATTGGTCAAGCATCCGCATGTTTGGATTTTGACCGATGATATGTATGAACATTTGGTCTATGACAATTTCGTTTTCGCCACGCCGGCGCAGGTTGAGCCGCAGCTTTATGAGCGCACATTGACCATGAATGGCGTGTCGAAAGCCTATTGCATGACCGGCTGGCGCATCGGCTATTGCGCCGGACCGCAGCCTTTGATTAAGGCGATGACCAAAATTCAATCGCAATCGACCTCCAACCCGACCAGCATCAGCCAATGGGCGGCGGTGGAAGCGTTGAACGGGCCGCAAGATTTTATTGCCGAGCATAATGTGCATTTCAAACGGCGCCGCGATTTGGTGGTCAAGCTGCTGAATGAAGCGCAAGGCATTGAGTGCATCACGCCGGAAGGGGCGTTTTACGTTTATCCATCATGCGCCGGCTGCATTGGCAAAACCGCACCGGATGGCACTGAGATTACCGATGATGAGGCTTTTGCCAAAGCCTTATTGGAAGCTGAAGGTGTTGCCGTGGTGCATGGCGCAGCGTTTGGTCTGTCGCCGTTTTGCCGCATAAGCTACGCCACATCAGATGGGAATTTGACTGAGGCTTGTGCGCGTATTCAAAGATTTACCGCGTCTTTAAAATAGGCGGGGGAAGGCGCGCTAGGCCTTACTTCGTTCGGCAAGCGCTTTTACCCTACGCCACATCAGATGAGAATTTGATTGAAGCTTGTGCGCGTATTCAAAGATTTACCGCTGCGCTCACATGAAAAATAAAACCAACCTTCCGGCACCTACGTAAAGCAGGTGCCGGGGTGTTGGAACTACCGCACAAAGTCGGCAACGACGTATTAGGCCGGAGCACTATATTCCGCCGTCACCCCGGCCTAAGCCGAAGAAACGGGGTATATCGATGACGAAAAACAGTTACGAAAAACCGCAACGCGGTTAACGGACGGCTTTGTCACCGCTTTGTGTGGAGCGTTCCATGCCCCAATAACCGAGCCGTTTTCCCGATTACTGGCACTTCTTATACACGCTATTCGTGATGCGACAATAGACGCCTTGCCGCAGTGATGGCCGATTGCTATTGAGGTGGCACAACAACAAAAAAAAGGAGCGGGCCATGAATGAGTGGCAGCAAAAACAAGCGAAATTCGACCAATTACCGATCGATGTAGAGGCGATAAACGCCACCATGATGCAGCTCAATCAGAGCATGGCCAATGTCAATAATGCGGTGGCGTCGCTGGCCGCCGATGTGCAGGTAATGGTGATGCTGCTCAGTCGCGTCGAGGCATGCGTGCAGCAGCAAACCAAAGCGCTGGATGAGGTGAAAGAAACAATACAGGGTGGCCGATCGGAGTGAGGGCGACCCGAAGGCCGCCCTCAAAGATTTAGAAGTTTATGAATGAGCCAATCGACATGCGTTTAATTTCGCCATTGTCATAATCACCGATTGTATATTCGACTCTGAACTTGCCACCTTTGCTTGGGGTGTCAAAATCCATACCGACGCCATAAATTAACCCGCTATCGTCGTCGCTGCCGTTAAAATCTTCAAGTGTGTCTGATGAAATTGACTGCTCAGCATTGCTATAGCCGAGGCGCAAGAAAGCGCCTGAGGTTTGCGGTTTAAATACACCGGAAACTTCTAACGCGGTTATCTCATCAGTAAGAAACCCCTCGCTATAATTCAAGTCGAGGTAGCGTGTGTAGGCTCCTTCGATTGCGACCGTTTCATTTAATTGTCGACCGTAGGTCAGAATGAAACCAGAATTTGTTTCATCATCAAAAACTTCGCTACTCGTGTAGTCCAAATCGGCATCGAAAATAGCTGAAACGCCGAAATAATGTTCTGCCTCCTGTGCCTGTGCGACAGTGAAGCTCATCAAAAACGCAAATACGTAAATAGCCCGTTGGGACATGGGATTTCCTCCTCTTATTATTGTTGAACAGCACCGGCGATTGGTGCCGGGCTGTGTCAATTCCAATACGAGTAAAGAAATCCCGCCTATTCCCGCGAACGGTATTTTATTAAGCGAGCACCCCGACGGGGCTACTCGTATTGAATTGACAGAAACAGGTTAGGAAATCGTTAGCAGCAAAGGCAAGCTAAATCGCATTTAAGTTATTGTTCTTGTTGTAAATATTTGAAAATAGGGTGGTGGACGATTTCCCAAATATTCACGCCTCTCGACAGGCGGGCGACTTCAGCCTGACAAATTCAAATTGCCGCCCGGTTGTCGAGAGGCGAGTGTGGCTATTGATTGCCTCCGCAAATGCTCTCGCAGGGAATGCCATCGCTATCCGCATCTAAACGATGCAGACCACAAGAGTTCAGATAGAACCTTGCTTCTTCGCAGGAACGCATTTGGCCGCATCGCGTTTTGTTTTCACACTTTAAGGGGCCGGTGTTCTCGTTCCGAATAGTTGGTGTCGGTCGCGATGAACTGCCGCGATGGCAATGATACCCGCCTGTTTTTCGATTGTTATGACAACCGTCCGAATTTAGTCCGCCGCCATGAGGTAGGGCAGCAGTCTGAAATGCCAAAAGCAGACCCAAAGCCAGAGGCACTACACTCCGTTGCATTTCTTCCTCCCGCATTCTTTGTGATGCGTTGGTCGGATACTAGCATAATCACGAAAAAAACGAACTTAACACCAATTCTGGATCTGTGACCGGACTGGTACAATTAGAGAATATTATAGCAAGCCAGTTTCAGCCAAAACTATTTCGAGTTATTGCTTATTCACATTATTAGTTCTCATAGAAAGTCTGGAGATTGTATGATAATCTCACATACTATGTTGCGTTCTACAAGTCTTACAAAGAACAACAATATTTCGTCAGAACGACGAAGATTTTGGAAACGTGAAATGAAATCGCAATATGTAATTGGCCTATCACTTGCGCTGGCTGGGGCTTGGTTCCTATGGGGCGAAGAACGGTTTGGAGATTCAATTTCCACTGAGCTTGTCGCAATCTTGTGGGTCGGCATTATTTCGTACTTAAACCAAAATGATTTGTCGAAACTTATAATCGCACTGACGGGGCGAGTTGATAATCTCGATGGTGGAAAAAGGGTTGTCGAAACAGCCAGTCCTATTGCGTTGACTGATTACGGTCGTAGCTTGTCTGAGCTTGTTAAAGCCAGAAATATGGCAAGCGAGTACATAAAAGAAGTGGAGTCGTCTCTGGGTGACGCCAATGAGTATCAGATTCAAGAGGCATGTGCTGATTTCGCAGAGAACAAGTTACTAAATAAACTAAAACCCGACGATCGGGCTTTCCTTGAAATGATTGCCTATCAAGAGGGAATAGAAATTAGCAAAATTTTGCGTGTCGTCGGTGTAGAGATGCGCGATCTTTTTCTCGAGAAACGAACCAAGCAAGTAACCTAGAACTACCCTCTACTCAACTCGCGCATCGCGCCGTCCAGCCCTTCAAGGGTCAGCGGATACATGCGGTCATTGAAAAGCTGCTTGATGATTTGCAAAGACGCCGTGTGTTCCCAATAGCGTTCGCCCAGCGGG
>CBFIHY010000046.1:0-10972 GCA_965662315.1 Alphaproteobacteria bacterium | reverse complement strand
TGCGCGAAAAACCGCAAGAAGGCACGGAAGACTTCCTCGCTTGGCAGGAACGCATGTCGGCTGTCGATGGCACGGCAGAAGTGATTGTCGGTAAAAACCGTCACGGGCCGGTCGGCACTGCCAAAATGGCGTTTGAAGACCGCTTCACGCGGTTTAGCGATTTGCAGGAAGAAGACCACCTGCCGGAGCGTTTTGACTGATATGGCGGCGGCCGATACAGCGGCATCAGACCAAGCCGAACTGACCATTGATTTGGCCGCCCTCGCCGCCAATTATAAAACCATGCAAAAAAATGCCGGTGCGGCTGAAACCAGCGCCGTTGTCAAAGCCGATGGCTATGGGCTCGGCATGGCGCAATTGGCAATCGCCTTACACGAGGCCGGGTGCAAAACCTTTTGGGTGGCGCAATTGGCAGAAGGCATTACCCTGCGCGACGCCCTGCCCGATTGCATTATTTATGTATTGAATGGCGTGCCGCACGGCACAGCGGCCGAATTTGCCAAATATGATTTGCGCCCTTGCCTGATTACCATGGCGCAAATTAAAGACTGGCAAGCCTATTGCCAATCCGAACAGAATACCAATGGCCGTCTTGCCGCTTGCCTATTTGTCGATAGCGGCTTTAACCGGCTGGGCTTCGATGAATTGGGGGTAGCCGAATTGGCCGATAATCCGGCGGTTTTTGACGGCTGGGAATTATCGCTCATCGCCAGCCATTTGGCCTGCGCCGATGATGCCGCCCATCCGATGAACCGCGCACAGCTGGAACGGTTTCGCCATGCGCTGACCCTCTTGCCCGATGCCCCTGCCTCACTGGCCAATAGTGGCGGCATTATGCTGGGGCCGGATTTTCATTTCGATATCGTGCGCACAGGCACCATGCTGTATGGCTGCTCAGCGACCGGTGATAAAGCCGATGCGCTAAAAACCGTCGCCGGTCTGCGCGCGCCGATTTTACAGACACGACGCCTTTCGGCCGGAGACAGTATCGGCTATGGCGCAACATTTACCGCCGCCGGTGAAATGACCATCGGCATTGCCAGCCTTGGCTATGGTGATGGACTGTCACGCCATTTCAGCAATCAATCGCCGTCACCGGTGCGCTTTATGCTGAACGGGCATCCGGTCTCTTTATTGGGGCGCATTTCCATGGACAGTCTGGCGATTGACCTCAGTAATTTGCCGCAAATGCCGCGTGTCGGCGATATGGTCGAGATTTTCGGGCCGGAAAACCCGATTGATGATTTGGCCGCCAGTGGCCAAACCATCTCTTATGAGCTTCTCACATCGCTCGGCAGCCGCTATAACCGCATATATAAAAAATAAGGCGGAGCAGGCAGTGACCTTTCTTTCAACCATCGGACAATTTTTTCTGGCGTTTTTCGCACAAACCGGACGGCTATCTGTATTTGTCGGCCGAACGCTGGCCGCCATTGTGCAGCCGCCGATTTATCTGCGCATGATTGGCCAGCAAATTATCCGCATTGGCTATTTTTCATTGCCGGTTGTGGCGCTGACCTCTTTCTTCACCGGTGGCGCGCTGGCCATTCAAATTTATTATGGCGGCAATCAGTTTAACTCTGAGGCGATTGTCTCAAGCATTGTCGCCCTCGGCATTACCCGCGAATTGGGCCCTGTTCTTGGCGGCCTGATGGTGGCAGGGCGCGTATCGGCCGCGATTGCGGCGGAGATTGGCACCATGCGTGTCACCGAACAAATTGATGCGCTGACCACATTATCGACCGACCCGTATAAATATTTAGTCGCGCCGCGGGTTATCGCAGCGACACTATGCATGCCGGTTCTGGCTTTGGTGGCCGATATTATCGGTATTTTCGGCGGCTTTGTGGTCGGCACGCAATCCTTTGATTTTAACGCCGCCATTTATGTGCAACGCACGGTCAATTTCCTGACCTTTGCCGATGTTTCATCCGGCCTGATTAAAGCCGCCGTGTTCGGTTTCATTATCGCCATTATGGGCTGCTATAATGGCTATCACTCAGCCGGTGGCGCGCAAGGTGTGGGCCGCGCCACAACCAATGCGGTTGTTTCCGCTTCTATCCTCATTCTGGCCGCCAATTATCTGATGACCTCGCTGCTGTTTTCATCATGACCGCAAAGATTGCCCTCACCGATGTTCATAAAAGCTTCGGGCCGAAAGATGTTTTGCGCGGCGTCAATCTTGAAGTCGCAACCGGACAATCCGTCGTTGTGATTGGCGGTTCGGGCAGCGGCAAATCGGTAATGCTGAAATCCATATTGGGCCTGCTTACCGCCGATAGCGGCTCGATTAAAATTGACGGGCAAGAAACCGTTGGTTTGGCGCGCGGCAAGCGGGCTGATATTGACCACCAAATCGGCATGTTGTTTCAAAACGGCGCGCTGTTTGACAGTCTGCCGGTATGGAAAAATATTGCTTTCCGCGGCATTCAAAATGAAGGCATGAGCGAAGCCGACGCCCGCGATTTGGCCGTCGATGCGCTGAAACGGGTTGAGCTTGGCCCTGAATTGCTGGATTTATCGCCCGCTTCGCTTTCCGGCGGCATGCACAAGCGGGTTGGGCTGGCCCGCGCCATTGCCTCAAAGCCTGAAATTATTTTCTTTGATGAGCCGACAACCGGCCTCGACCCGATTATGACCGATGTCATTAATCATCTTATCCGCGATTGCGTGCAAGAGCTGGGTGCCACCACCATGACCATCACCCATGATATGACCAGTGTGCGCGCCATCGCTGATAAAACCGCGCTGCTTTATAAGGGTGAAATTATCTGGCAAGGCACGACGGAAGAGCTTGAAGCGTCAGATGACCCGTTTTTAAATCAATTTATCAATGGGCTGGCGCATGGCCCGATTGAAGTTGAAGGCCAGCAGCTTACCCTGCAAGCCGATATGGCGAGCTAATGGCGCGCGCGGTCAGCGAATATATCTGCAATCAATGCGGCAATGTTTCGAGCAAATGGTCGGGCAAATGCGAAGCGTGTAATGCATGGAATTCAATTTCCGAGCAAGCAGCCAGCGCCGCGCCGCCTATCGGTAAAGGCGCAAAAAAGACCAAGGGCAAAACCGTTACCCTTTCGGCATTGGCCGGTGAGGAAAAAGAACCGCAACGCGGCAAATCCGGCATTAGCGAATTTGACCGCGTCTTGGGCGGCGGCCTGGTGCCCGGCTCAGCGACACTGATTGGCGGCGACCCCGGCATTGGCAAATCGACCCTGCTTTTGCAAGCGGCGGCGGCTGTCGGCAAGCAAGGCGGCAAAGTAATTTACGTATCCGGCGAGGAAGCCTTGGCGCAGCTTCGTATGCGGGCCAATCGTTTGGGCCTGTCTGATGCGCCGGTGCAATTGGCATCTGAAACCAATGTCGCCGATATTATCAATACGCTGAAACAAGAAGGCGATTTGGCGCTGGTGGTTATCGACTCGATACAGACCATGTGGTCCCCCGCCATCGAAGCGGCACCGGGCACAGTCAGCCAAGTGCGCGTCGCTAGCCAAGAACTTATTCACTTCGCCAAAAACAATGACGCGCCGCTTATTTTGGTTGGCCATGTCACCAAGGACGGACAAATTGCCGGCCCCCGCGTGTTGGAGCATATGGTCGATACGGTGGTCTATTTCGAAGGCGATCGCGGCGACCAGTTCCGTATTTTACGGGCGATTAAAAACCGCTTCGGCCCGGCCCATGAAATGGGCGTCTTCGAGATGCAGGGCGTCGGTCTGATGGAAGTGCAAAACCCCTCTGCCCTATTTTTGGAAGGGCGCGAGGCCGATGTGCCGGGGGCTGCGGTCTATGCCGGTATTGAGGGCACAAGACCGGTTTTGGTTGAGATACAAGCGCTCGCTGCGCCGTCTTCTTTGGCAACGCCGCGCCGCGCTGTTGTCGGCTGGGATAATAATCGCCTGTCTATGGTATTGGCGGTATTGGAAGCGCGTTGCGGGCTGACTTTTGCCGGACGCGATGTGTTTTTAAATGTCGCCGGCGGCTTGCGAATTAATGAACCGGCCGCCGACCTTGCTGTTGCGGCGGCGTTGATTTCATCGCTCAGTGGCAAACCGATTGCGCGCGACACGATTGTATATGGCGAGTTGAGCCTGTCGGGCGCCGTGCGACCGGTGGCGCAAAATAATGTGCGATTGAAAGAAGCCGAGAAACTCGGTTTTAAAACAGCTTATGCGCCGAAAGCCGGTAAAGGCGAAAAAACCAGTGGCGTCAGTTTGCGTGAAATAGACGATTTGGGAGCGCTGATTGCCGCTTTGGGCGTCTCCGCATCTTCTGATTGAAGCTGTCGGGCGATTAAGCAAAGGCTTGCACAACCCGACTCATGATAGGCAAATGCCATGGCCGTTTTCGACTACGCAATCATCGCCGTTTTGCTGATTTCAGCATCGCTATCGCTATTGCGTGGCTTCACCAAAGAAGTGCTGTCCATTACCGGCTGGATTTTATCCGGCTATGCGGCAGTGTTTATCGGCCCGTCTCTCAAACCTTTATTGGCCGATTATATCGATATTGATTGGGTGGTTAGCGGCGGCGCCATGCTGATTGTATTTCTGGTTGTGCTTATTATTGTTAGCATCGCCAGCAGCTTTATCTCCGGTTCCATAAAAGGCACCGGCCTCGGCCCGCTTGACCGCACACTTGGCGTCGGTTTCGGCTTATTGCGCGGCGCATTTATCATCTGCATGTTCTATTTCGGCATTTCCGCCGTGATTCCCGAAAAAGACCATCCGGCCTTTATTGCGGATGCACAATTACGCCCGATGGTGCAAACCGGCACCAAAGTATTTGTGGCCATAGTGCCGCTTGATCGCTTGCCGCTCAATGTCACCAATATCGGCCAAACCGTGGCTGAAAAAGGCACAGACGCGCTGCGCGAAGCGGGCGAAGAAGCGTTGCGCGATGCGGTGCAGCAGGAACTGAAAAATTTAGGCGAGGAAGTTGAAGACAGCGCGCAGGACAGAGGCTATAAACAGCTTGAACGCGACCAGATGGAACGCTTGATCCGGAATACGGAAGAGGCCAAATGAGCGATAATCTTCAACAGACACTTTATGGCGATAGGTTACGCGAAGAATGTGGCGTATTCGGCATTTTCGGGCACCCTGACGCCGCCGCACTGACCACACTCGGCCTACATGCATTGCAGCATCGCGGCCAAGAAGCGGCCGGTATTGTTTCTTTCGATGGCACCAATTTCTTTGCTGAGCGGCGTCTCGGTTTGGTCTCTGACCATTTTACCAAAGCCAGCGTGCTGGACCAGTTGCAAGGCACGTCGGCGGTTGGCCATGTGCGCTATTCAACCACCGGCGAAACCATTTTGCGCAATGTGCAGCCGCTATTTGCCGATTTGACCGGCGGCGGCTTTGCCATTGCCCATAACGGCAATCTGACCAATGCGCTGACCTTGCGCGACGAGTTGGTCAAACAGGGTGCGATTTTTCAATCGACCTCTGACACCGAAACCATTTTGCAATTAGTGGCGCGCTCGAAGCGGGTCAATACATTGTCGCGCTTCACTGATGCACTGTTTCAAATTGAAGGTGCCTATGCGCTGGTGGTGATGACCAATAAAAAGCTGATTGGTGCGCGCGACCCGTTGGGTATTCGCCCATTGGTTATTGGCGAGTTGGATGGCGCTTATATGTTCGCCTCTGAAACCTGCGCGTTGGATATTATCGGTGCCAAATTTGTCCGCGAAGTGGAAAATGGCGAGATTGTCGTGATTACCGAAGACGGGCTGGAAAGTCTGAAACCGTTTCCGCCGATTGAGCCGCGCCCGTGCATTTTTGAATATATTTATTTTGCCCGCCCCGACAGCACGGTGGACGGCAAAAGCGTTTATGACTGCCGCAAGCAATTCGGTCGGCAATTGGCGGCTGAAAGCCATGTTGACGCCGATGTGGTGATACCGGTGCCGGATAGCGGCGTGCCGGCGGCAATCGGCTATGGCGAAGCGTCGGGCGTGCCGTTTGAGCTGGGCATTATTCGCAATCATTATGTTGGCCGCACGTTTATTGAGCCGCAGCAAAGCATTCGCGCCTTTTCGGTTAAGCTGAAGCACAATGCCAATCGCGTTCATGTCGAGGGCAAGCGGGTTATTTTGATTGATGACTCGATTGTGCGCGGCACGACCTCTGTCAAAATTGTGCAAATGATGCGCGATGCCGGTGCAACAGAAGTGCATATGCGCATTGGTGCGCCGCCCATCACCCACCCTGATTTTTATGGCATTGATACGCCAAACCAAGACGCGCTGCTGGCGGCCAATAACAGCCTCGAAGAAATGTGCGCCCATATCGGCGCTGACAGCCTCGCCTTTTTGAGCGTTGATGGCTTGTATAAGGCGATGGGGTGCCCCGAAGGCCGCAATGCTGAGCGGCCGCAATATACCGATCATTGTTTCACCGGCGATTATCCAACCGGACTGACCGACCAGCAAGGCGATGAAAAGCTGCATCAGCTTTCGCTGCTGGCAGAGCAAGGCTAAATGAGCACAGCTGAGTTTAACGGCAAGCTGGCACTTGTTACCGGCGCAACGCGTGGGCTGGGCTGGGCCGTGGCTGAAGCCTTAGCAGCCAAGGGCGCGCATGTGCTGATGCTGGGCCGCACGCAAGGCGCATTGGAAGAACTTTACGACAAAATTGCCGCCAATGGCGGCGAAGCCACCGGCGTACCGATGGATATTACCGATGGCGACGGGCTGGACCGCTTGGGCGCCAGCATTGCCGAGCGTTGGGGCAAACTTGATATACTGGTCGGCAATGCCGGTGTGTTGGGGCCACTTACGCCGGTGAGCCATATCGACCCAAAAGAAATGGATAAGACACTGGCGGTTAATGTGGTCGCCAATGCGCGGCTCATTCGGGCGATGGAACCGCTTCTTATGCAGGCTGAAGCCCCGCGCGCCGTTTTCACCACATCCGGTGCAGCACAAAAATGCCGTCCGTTTTGGGGGGCTTATTCAACCGGCAAAGCGGCGTTGGATGCGCTGGTGAAAAGCTGGGCCAATGAGCATGAAAATGACGCGCTGCGGGTTAATCTGTTGTCGCCCGGGCCGGTGCGCACGGCCATGCGCGCGCAAGCCATGCCCGGCGAAGACCCCGAAACCCTGCCGACAGCGGCAGATGTCGCACCACTTTTCCTCGAGCTTCTCTCGGCCGATGAAACCCGCACCGGCGAGATTGTGGATTTTAAAAGATAAGTTTCGAACATAAGTTCCGAGGCTGGATTTTATTAACCAAAATCGGTTAGGCTTTCCTCAACAATAATAAGAGGCCTCGAAAGAGGATAAGCCAATGTCATTTTATCATATCAATCCGAAACCGCTGCCCGATGGCTCATTCGAAGTGCATAAAGAAGGCTGCGGCCTGCTGGTGCCCGACCCCGACCGCATCGACCTTGGCAGCCACGCCGATATGCAAAGCGCATTGGACAAAGCACTGACCTATCACGCCCGCGTCACCCCTTGCCTGCATTGCGGGTAAAAATAATCTAGCCCTCTTAGCGGCCAAACTTCATGCCCACCGCGTCTTCGCAGTCTTGGCAGATAAATTTGCCGCTTTCATCTTTCGGGCGAAATGCGCCGTCTGCGCCTTGGGTTAAGGCCGGTTGAATGGCGCGCCAAGTTTGGCTGGGCAAATGCCACACACACGCCCCTTGCATGGTTATGGCGGATGACCCGCAATCTGCGCAGCGCGGACGCTGGCGGCTTTTAACGACTTCCATAGGAAAACTCCGTCGGCTTCTTATTGTTTTGACCATGTTGTAATGGACAACATCGCCGCCTAAAAGAGCGTTAATTTCGGATATTTTCTTTGATTTAACTTATTGCTTTAGCGGTCTTCATAAGGGTTTTTGCCCTTACGAATATAAATACGCAGCGGCACGCCGTTCAGCTCAAACGTCTCGCGCAGGCTATTGGCCAGATAACGCTGATAGCTTTCCGGCACCGCATGGCCGCGACTGGAAAAGCTGACGAAAGTCGGCGGGCGCGATTTGGCTTGGGTGATATAGCGCAGCCGCACAGGCCGCCCTTTATCGGCCGGAGGCGGATGGCGGTCAATCACCTCGCCCAACCAGCGATTGAGTTTTGAGGTGCCGATGCGTGCATTCCAAATTTCATATTGCTTCTGCACGGCCGGCATCAGCTTTTCGACGCCCTTGCCGGTTTGCGCCGACAGCATAATCACCGGCACACCGCGCAAGCGCGGCAGAACCCGCAGCAGCGCATCATTAACCGTTTGGCGCACTTCTTTGCGGTCCAGCTTCAAATCCCATTTATTAATCGCAATCACTAGGGCGCGGCCCTCGCGCTCAACCAAATCGGCCAGCTGCACATCTTGCTTATCGAACGGGCTGGTTGCGTCTATCAGCAACACCACCACTTCGGCAAATTTCACCGCCCGCAAGCCATCGGCAACAGACAGCTTTTCCAGCTTCTCCGTCACCCGCGATTTGCGCCGCACACCGGCCGTATCCCACAGCGTGATAGGTCGCGCGCCATTTGGCGCGGCGGCATCTGTCCACGTCCAATTAACTGAAATACTGTCACGGGTAATGCCCGCTTCAGGGCCGGTCAGCAGCCGGTCTTCATCCAGCAAATAATTAATCAGCGTTGATTTACCGGCATTCGGGCGGCCCAAAATCGCCACCCGCAACGGCTTGTCCGGATCATCTTCAAATGGCTGGTCAGGGTCAAACGCCTCTTCGGTTTCCACCACTTCAGGCAGCGGTTCAAATTGCGCTTCATGCGCATCTATCGCATCGCGCAATTGCGCATATAGCTCATCCGTGCCATTGCCATGCTCGGCAGACAGGGCAATCGGGTCGCCCAGCCCCAAACGATAGGCCTCGTTCAATCCGGCATCGGCTGCGTTGCTTTCAGCTTTATTTGCAGCCAGCATTACCGGCACATCGGCTTTACGCAAAAGCCGCGCAAATAATTCATCTTCCGGCAAAATACCGACCCGCGCATCGGTCAGCATCAGCACCATATCGGCCTCGGCAATCGCCGCTTCGGTTTGCGCCCGCATACGCGCTTCCAATGAGCCGGATTTACCTTCTTCAAAACCCGCCGTATCGACAATTTGAAACCGCAAATCACCCAGCTTGGCATCGCCGAAACGGCGGTCGCGTGTGACCCCCGGCTGGTCGTCAACCAAAGCCAGTTTGCGCCCTACCAAACGATTGAAAAGCGTTGATTTGCCGACATTAGGTCGCCCGACAATGGCGAGAATAAACGGCACGGAAACGGATACAGCCATGCAGCCCCCTATCGGCGGGCGATGAGCGAACCGTCATCGGTCAGCACATACAGCGTGCCGTCTGCCACAACCGGCGACACATTCACCGGCTCTTTAATATCGATATAATCGCCAATCTCGCCATTGCTTGGCTTCACACTCACCAAGCGGCCATCAGATGAAGCGAGAATGATTTGCTCGCCGGCCAAAATCGGGCCGGCCCACCGAATGCGGCCTTTGCGGTCTTCTTCATCAGCGAAGCTCGGCAACTTGCTGAGCCAGCGCACCCGCCCCTGCTCTCGCGACAGGGCGACCAACTCGCCTTCCAATGACATCAGCAAAATATAATCGCCCATCACCCATGGCGTCTCAATGGAGCCGATATCAACTGTCCAAATCCGTTCACCGGTGCGCAAATCAATCGCTGCCGTGCGGCCCCCATGGCTGGTAACAAAAGCACGGTCGCGGTCAATCACCGGACGCCCGACAATCGCATTCAGTTTCGATAGAGGCGTCACTTGCGTGCCGCGACTGGTCAGGCTTTCCGTCCATGCGACAGAGCCGTTAATCGGTGACAAAGCCACCACCTCGCCGGAATTGAAACCGGCAATGACCACTTGCTCGCTAACCGCGGCACTGGTCGCGCCCATCACAGTGGCCGGCTCACCAATCGCCAAATGGTTCCAAAGCCGCTCACCCGTCTCAATATTGAAGGCTTGCAAGCGGCTATCTTGCGACGCGACAAAAACCCGTCCATTGCGCACAGTCGGCGCATTGGAAAACGGCACGGTATTTTGTACCCGCCAGAGAATTTCACCGGTCTCTCCGTTCAGGGCAATCACTTCGCCAAAGCCGGTTGTGGCAATCACCCGCCCGCGACCATAGGCAATGCCGCCGCCGAAACCGTCACGAATATCAGCCGCTTTTTCATCGCGACCGAAAAACCGCGTCAGGCTGAAATTCGGCTCAGTATATTCAGCCAAAAGAGATTGCGTCCAAATCGTCGATCCGGTTTTGGCGTCAAATGCCGCCAGTTGCAAATCTGCGCCCAGCGCAAAAACCTTGCTGTCCGCAACAATCGGCGGCGCTTTGATTTGGGTCGTGCCGCTATTTCCGGCTACCGCATCAATGCGAAACGCTTCGCCGAGGCCGTCCAGCTCTAAATGATAAGAGGCATGGGTCGGAAAGCCGCCGGGATTGGCCCAGCTGGCATTGCGAAACGCCGGCAATACCGGAATTTCAGCATCCTTCAAACGCGGGTCGGCCTGCACTTGTGTGTCGAAGCTCAACACCGAAATTCGGTCGCCATCAAATTTATCGGCGACATCGCCGCCGCCACACGCCGCCACCGCACCGGCCAAGGCCAGCGACATAAGCGATTTACGCATTTTGAGAGCAACCAATGACATGATGATTATTCGGCCGCTTCATTAGATTCAGAAGTCGCATCAGCCGGCTGTTTCGGTTGCGGCGATGATAATTGACCGCGCAATGAGGTCAGCATAATGCCGACACGCTCGCGCGTTAAACCGCCGGTCGCAGCATCATCACGTAGCTTAATCAATTCGGAACGCGCCTCCAGCGGTTTGTCATTGGCAATATAAGCCAGTGCCAAAACTTCACGCGCCATTGGCTGCAAACCATTGCCGACCAGCAAAAGGCGCTGCAAGCGGCTTTC
Organism: Alphaproteobacteria bacterium; assembly: GCA_965662315.1. Taxonomy (GTDB): domain Bacteria; phylum Pseudomonadota; class Alphaproteobacteria; order RS24; family RS24; genus UBA8337. The sequence continues at coordinate 49 of CBFIHY010000046.1, read as the reverse complement.
GATTTCGTCCAAATTGGCATCGCCATCCAGCAATACAATCGCCGCTTGC